>CANKQY010000064.1 GCA_947485745.1 Bacteroidota bacterium | reverse complement strand
TTCCCTAGGGGTAAAGGATGTGCGTTTCATAGGCTAAATAGCCCTCAATTTATTGGGGGCTTTTTTTTACCATTTGATTCCGCAGTACTACTCATTTTGACCTTAAATGGCAGAAAATTTTCAATTATTGGTTTGAGTAAACGATATTATTTCCCTATTTTTGACTAGTCTGTCAAATTTTGAAGATTCTAATGATAATTGAAATGGAAAAGCCGATTGAGTTTGGAACGTATATTCATGATTTGCGCAAAGAGAAAAAGTATTCTTTGAAGATTGTTGCTGATAAATTAGGGATTGATATTTCGATGCTTAGCAAAATTGAAAATGGAGAAAGACAACTTCAATCTCACATGCTAAATGGCTTATCGGAACTATTTGATCTAGATTATAAAGAAATGCAAATACAGCTGCTAAATCAGAAAATTGAAAATGAGTATGGCGATGAGCCATATATTAATGAGGCTTTACAAATGTATTTGACTAAAAAAACCAATCAAAATGGCTTTTAACGAAAATAGTAGAGTAAAAATCCCAACTATACTGCACTTAGTGCGGTTGGGTTTTGAGTACCTATCGTTAAAAGGACAATCGTGGGATGAAACAACAAATATTTTTACCAATATTTTCAATACTAGCATCAAACGATTAAATCCTGAATTTACCGATGGCGATGTGAAGCGTTTATATGATGAAGTTTCTCTTAGTTTAGAAAACGAGGATTTAGGTAAAGCGTTTTACGAAAAATTAATTGCCACTTCTGGAACAAGAATTATCGACTTCGAGAATTTCAATAACAATACATTCAATGTTGTTACTGAACTTACCTATAAGAAAGATGATGATGAGTTTCGCCCAGACATTATTCTTTTAATCAATGGGATGCCTTTGGCTTTTATTGAGGTGAAGAAACCTAACAACCAGGATGGGGTTTTAGCAGAACATAAACGCATACAAACACGAATGGCAATCAATGAAAATCCCCTAGCAGCGGGCTTTCGTGCCATTTCCTTTTTAGTGGTTTCATCCATCGTATTGGAATCATGAATAGCTAAATTTGAATCTTCCATTACTGTTAAATTTAAACCTAAAAATAAAATAAACTTTCTAAAAAACAAATTCTCACCTACCTTCGATCCAACAATAAAACCATAACCCAATCCACCATTATAATAACTCTTACCTCTTAACTCTTAATTCTTAACTCATACCTCATACCTAAAACTTCATACTTCATACTTCCTACTTTATACTTCATACTTAAACCTAAAAAACTATGTTCATCATCATACTCGGAATTTTACTATTTGTTGTAGGCACCATTGCCGCGGGCAGCGAGATTGGAAAAAAGTTTGCCACTGGCATTAGGTTCGCCGCAATTGTATTGGTTGGAATTGGATTACTGACCTCATGCTTTAAGCAAATTGATGCCGGTTTTGTGGGCGTTAAAGTGCTTTTTGGAAAGGTACAAGAGGATGTATTGCCAAGTGGTTTGCATGTGGTAAACCCTTTGGTTGATGTAAAGGTAATGGACATCAAAACCCAAAACTATACCATGAGTGGCATACATGATGAAGGCAACCAAACGGGTGATGATGCTATCAGGATTTTAACGGCAGATGGTTTGGAGGTTGCCATAGATTTAACTGTTTTGTTTAAGGTACTGCCTACTGATGCGCCAAAAATATTGAATGAAACAGGTATAGATTACAATACCAAAATTATCCGACCAATCACGCGCACTGCCATTAGGGATAATGCCGTTTATTATGAGGCTGTGGCGCTTTATTCTAGTAAGCGCGATGAATTTCAAAGCAGGATTTCTAAAACCATTGAAAAGAGCTTCAAAGAGCGTGGTATTATTTTAGAACAAATGCTTATTCGCAATATTACCTTGCCAACTTCTGTGAAGGCAAGTATTGAATCAAAAATTAATGCCGAACAAGATGCACAAAAAATGCAATTTGTTTTGCAAAAAGAACGTCAGGAAGCAGAACGCAAAAGGGTGGAAGCCCAGGGTATAGCAGATTATCAGCGAATTATTAGCAGTGGCTTAACCGATAAACAATTGCAATACGAAACCATTAAGGCAAATCTTGAATTGGCTAAATCGAACAATACAAAGGTAATTATTATGGGTAAAGGAAATACGCCTGTAATTTTAGATACAAAATAGGCAAGCAATCAGGATCTAAAAGGTAATTTCTACATTAGGTAAATCTTTTCTAATCCGCTCTTTTTCTTTTTCACCAATGGGATTACCCACCAGATTCAACGTCCTTAATTTCCTTAAACGATACATGTAAGGAGGCAGTGATCCGATGTTGTTATTTTCTAAATTGAGTTCTTCTAATTTAGTTAAACCAGCAAATGTTCTGGGTAAATACAGCAGTTTATTGTTGCTTAAATCTAAACTTATTAATCGCTTTAATTGATGCACTTCTGCGGGTAGCTCTGTAACATTGTTAAAGCTAAAATTGGCATATTGTAAATTCTTTAATTGGTTCAAACCGTCTAATGAACCAATTTGATTGTGCGATAGGTCTATCTTTTTTAAGTAATAGCCACTTATAAAATAAAAGGAAACGGTACTCAATTGGTTGTTACTTAAATTTAAATTTTCTAAGTATTTTAAATTTACAAATCCTTTTGGCAACTCGTTTAATTGGTTGTTTGAAAGGTTGAGGTCTTTTAAATTCTCCAATTTTTTGATGCTATTGGGCAATTGAATCAACTCATTTTTGCTTAAGTTTAGTGCAATCAATTGCTTCATTTTATGAATGCCAGTTGGGTATTTAACAATTGATTGTTCTTTTAAATCCAATTGTCGAACTTGGTCTTTATTGGCCAAAGCAGAATCATAATTGGTGTAAGTTTTAAATGATTCTTTGGTAAAATTTAACTCATAAATAGGTTTTGGTTTGCAGGGAAGTGAGCTTATTCCAAACCGCCTGTCTTTAAAATCTTTGATTTCACCAACCCCAAAAGTTTCTAATTTTATATTTTCTAAATCTTGGTTCAAGGTGTATAATCCACCATTGGTTATCTTGGCTAAATAGGCCAGATGCGGGTTTACGCCTACTTCTTTGATATATCCGCATACAATAACTCTCACTGGTCTATTAATTTTAGTAGCCAATTCAATGTCTCTGATACAAGCAAGGTTGTCGGCAATTAAAATAACCTCTTGGTGGTTTGGAAATCTCTTTATCGATTCTAAAATAGCCTCAATATCATTTTCTGGTCTATCGCCACCACTGCCATTGATGCGAACCAAATTAAACAGGTTCATAATGGTTGGTATATCCGATGCCTCAACAGAATATATTCCACCAGTTTCTCCTATAATTTTGCTTGCATTGGTTTTGTTATCGCCATCATTAAAGAGGGTTAAAAACCTAATACCAGATGACCTGTAATTGTTAATATGCCAATGTACAACCTGCGCGCCATAGCCATACATGCTGCCTGTCCAGTCGTTTACCACCAATGCATCTACCCATTCTGGATGCCTTTCCATTACCTTCCAAACCACGCTATCATAAAACGGATTCAGCTTTAAAAACTCGTTGATTTGTCTTTTATATTGTTGAATCTCAAATGGCGTTCTATCCGCTAATTTGATGGAGGATGGTTTCAATATTTGTTTTTGCAAATGCTTTTGAATCATTGTTTTTTGAACATCCAAAGGCTTGTTTTCTAGAGCCAGTTTAATGGAATCGCTCAAGATATTTTCTTGTTTAATAGTGGCAATGGTGCTTTCCATTTCTTTGATGCCACCTTGCGTATTTTTTTCGGTTTGAACCGAAGCGCTGCTAATAGGTAAGCTATCTTGCTGCCTGTTTAACCTGGCTTCCTCGGCGGGAGTTCTGTACCAAATGACAATTCCATGAAACAATTTATTTACTTGTTCATCATTGTCGATATGGGTTTGTAAAATGGTTCTCCAAGTAAAATCGGCATCATTTAAAGAAGCATCTAATTGAAAAAGATGAATTAACCTGTTGCACAACAGTGGATAGATTTCTTTATACTCACTATCATGCACAGGATACCTAGAATATACAATATCTACTTGGTAAGGGTAAACGGTGTCTCTTATATTGAGCCACAATTGTGGTGCTATAAAATCGGAACTGCGCAGTCCATTTCTCAGGAATACAGCATGTTTGCCGGGAGTTACTTTGTACTCATAAACAAACTCCTCTCTAAACTTAGCCTTAATGGCAGGTCCGTTCTTTTTAGGGTTTAAGAGTTTGGGTTCATCAAAATAATTTTGGGCAAATAGGTTCGAACCAATTAGCAAGAGCAAATTTAAAAGTAATGGTTTTATGAAGTTCTTATTTATTCGCATAGGGTGGCTTGGGACAAACCTATTATAAATCAATTAAAATACTGGTAATAATTTATGGTTCAATAGTTATTTTTTTATACATTGCAATGGTTAGTTATCATTTTGTATAACGAATTTAAAACAAGTCAGCGTATATGTCGAATAACTTAAGTGAGCTTTCTGGCAGGAAAGGACTAGAAAAAAACCTGTTCGATGAGTTAGGGGTTTTAGCAAGAGAAACGGGTACACCCAATAGAAAAGATTTGGATCAACTTGCCGATGAGTTTTTAATGGGGAAAGCAAATTTATATGGCACTACGAGCTTCTATGATTTTTTGCGACCAGAAAATAAAGGTAAGAAAATATATGTTTGTAATGGCAGTTCTTGCCTAACCGCTGGCACACAAAATCAATTAAAAGAAAATTTACTTCAACATTATAATGCCAATGAAATTGGTGAAATGTGTTGCTTAGGTCGTTGCCATGAAAATGGAGCCTTTCACACAAATGGTCATAATTATTCTGGTGCTGCAATTAACCATATTCAAGATGTTAAAAATGGTTCATACCCTGTTCAAGAATCGTATTTTATAGGATCAAAAGGAAAACAAATTTTAACCCAAGCATTCATTGGAATTGATGCTTATTACAAAACACTAGAAACTGCATTAAATATAGGTTCAAACCGAATTTTAGATGAACTAAAAACGGCTGGATTACGGGGTAGGGGTGGCGCTGGTTTTCCTATTTCTTTTAAATTAGCTTCTGCAAAAGGCAGTCCTGGTAATACCAAATTTATTGTTTGCAATGCAGATGAAGGAGATCCTGGAGCTTATAGCGATAGGTATTTATTGGAGCATCAAATTCATTCGGTTTTATTAGGAATGATTATTGGTGGTTTTGCAATGGGAGCAAATTGGGGTATTTTATATATTCGTGCAGAGTACCCAGAATCTATTACCATTGCAAATAATGCCATTCAAGAGATTCGTGAAAAAGGTTTTATTGGAACCAATATTTTAGGTTCAGGATTTGATTTTGATTTTAAAGTAATTTCTGCCCAAGGTGCTTATATCTGTGGAGAGGAAACCGCTTTATTATCGAGTATTGAAGGGCAAAGACCCGAAGTGCGAGTTAGGCCGCCTTATCCTACGCAGCATGGCTTGTTCAATAAACCAACTGTGGTAAATAATGTAGAAACATTGGCCAATATTCCGTTTGTTATTGAACACGGTGGAGAGGCTTTTGCCGCTATAGGTAAGGATAAATCTACCGGCACAAAATTGGTTTCATTGGATGGTTTTTTTAACAGACCGGGTATCTATGAAGTTGAAATGGGCACTCCATTAAAATTGGTCATTGAAGAGCTTGGACAAGGATTTAAATCACCAGTAAAAGCCATGCACATTGGCGGACCATTGGGTGGCTTGGTGCCTGTTTCAAAGATCAATGATTTGAGTATCGATTTTGAAACATTTGCCTCACAACATTTTTTATTGGGCCATGCTTCCATAGTTTGTTTGCCTCAAGACTATCCAATCATAGATTATTTAGCGCATTTGTTTCAGTTTACCGCGCATGAAAGCTGCGGCAAATGTTTTCCTTGTAGGCTTGGTTCAACCCGTGGTTATGAGTTAATAAGTGGAGCAATAAACAAGGAGGCCAAGATAGATCCAGTTTTATTCGACGACTTAATTACCACCATGGAAATTGGTTCATTGTGTGCTTTAGGTGGTGGTTTACCTTTGCCTATTCGCAATGCCTTACAATATTTTAAAGAAGAATTAACTCCTTATTTTCAAGCATAATATTTTTACAATGAGCAAAATTGCCTATTTAGATGATGAAGCATATGAAATCTTTGAGGGAGAAACCATTCTCTCTTTTGTTAAAAGAATCAAAGGAAATAAACTTGTTCCAACCTTGTGTGATGCACCAAATTTAGATCCTTTTGGGGCCTGTAGGGTTTGTAGTGTAGATGTGGCTTTGGTGGCTGGAGGACCAGTTAAAACGCAAGCTTCGTGCCATACACCCATCATGGCTAACTCCTATATTTATCCAAGTTCTGATAGGGTTCAAAAGCTCCGCAAAAATATCGTAGAATTGGTGCTAACTGATCACCCATTAGATTGTTTAACTTGTGAGGTAAACAACAATTGTGAGTTGCAAAGTGTAGCCGCGCAGGTTGGTGTAAGAGATGTAAGGTACCCTGCAGGTAAAAATCATTTGGATAGAAAGAAAGACTTGAGTCATCCCTACATGACTTCCGATATGAGCAAGTGCATTAACTGTTTTAGGTGTGTAAGGGCTTGTGATGAGGTGCAAGGAGAGTTTGTTTTGAGCATGGCAGGTAGAGGTTTTGATAGCCACATTGTAAAAAGCAATGAAACCAGTTTTATGGAATCGGATTGTGTAAGCTGTGGGGCTTGTGCGCAAGCTTGTCCTACTTCTGCCATCAGCGATGTGTTTGAATCCAAATCAATAGCAGTTGATGAAAAAGTTAAAACTATTTGCACCTATTGTGGCGTTGGATGCCAATTAGAAGTTGCCAAAGTAAACGGCAAAGTAAAGTCTATTCAGGCGCCTTATACCTCGGCTGTAAACCAAGGGCATACTTGTTTAAAAGGCAGATTTGCTTTTTCATTTTACAAGCATCCAGATAGGATCAAAACGCCATTGATTAGAAGAAACGGCATACTTGAGCCGGCAACATGGGATGAGGCATACGATTTTATTGCCAATAAGCTCACCGATATTGTGAAGAAAAATGGGCCAGATGCTGTTGCTGGAATTTCTTCTGCCAGGTGTACCAATGAAGAAAATTATTTGATGCAAAAGTTTATTCGTGCGGTAATTGGCACCAATAATATTGATTGTTGCGCACGTGTTTGTCACTCGCCTACCGCCTTAGGAATGCAACGTTCATTTGGCACAGGGGCAGCAACCAATTCGGTTGTAGATTTAAAATATACAGATTGCATCATGGTTATTGGCGCAAATCCTACCGATGCGCATCCAGTAACTGGGGCAAAGTTAAAGCAGTTTGCCATGAAATGTAAACCAAGTATTGTGATTGATCCAAGGCGCACAGAAATGGCCAGATATGCTACCTATCATCTACAATTAAAGCCAGGAACCAATGTGGCTTTGCTAAATATGATGTTGTATTATATCATCAGTGAGGGTGTTGCAGATACCAAATTTATTGAAACAAGCACAGAAGGTTATTCAGATTTTTGCGAGCAGATTTTGAAGTTAAACATGGATGAGCATGCAAACATCACTGGTGTAGACAAAGATTTGGTGAGGTCTGCGGCCATTGCTTATGCCACAGCACCCAATGCCATGTCGTTTCATGGATTAGGCGTTACAGAGCATTCACAAGGTTCGTTTACAGTGATGTTAATTTCCGATTTAGCCATGATAACGGGCAATATTGGTAGGAGAGGTGTGGGTGTAAATCCTTTACGCGGACAAAACAATGTGCAGGGAGCGGCAGATATGGGTTGTCAGCCTCATCAAGGAGCAGGTTATATGGATTCTTATGATCCAGAAATCAACAAGCAATATGAGACATTTTATAAAACAAAAATTCCTTTTAGTAAAGGTTTAAAAATTCCAGAAATGTTTGATGCTTCCATTGGTGGTAAATTAAAAGCCATGTGGTTAATGGGTGAAGATGTGGTTCAAACCGACCCAAATACCAATAAGGTTATTGCTGCTATGGAAAATTTAGAACTATTGGTGGTGCAAGAATTATTTATGACCGAAACGGCAAAATATGCAACAGTTATTTTGCCTGGAGCTTCATTTCTTGAAAAAAGCGGCACCTTTACCAATGCAGAAAGGCGCATACAGAAAGTTCAAAAAGTGGTTGAACCATTGCCTGGAACAAAATCAGATGGGCAAATAATTGTAGACATCATGAACCGAATGGGTTATGACCAAGCGCCCTATGATGCTGATACTATGTTACAAGAGATTTCCCAAATTGTGCCTTTCTTTGCAGGTGTAAAATGGGATGAACTTGGCGATAGCGGCAAACAATGGCCTGTAAAAGCTGATGGTTCAGATACTGAAATTTTACACCTCAATGGTGCATTTAATAGAGGCAAAGGTAAATTTCATTATTTTGATTGGAAAGAATCTGGTGAAATCGAAAAAAATGGCAAGGAATATCCTTATATCATTACTACCAATAGAGAATTAGAGCATTATAATTCTGGAACCATGACCAGGCGAACTGGCAATGTGCATATACTTACAGAAGATGTACTTCTCATTAATCCAGCAGATGCCACAAAGAATTTTATCCAAGAAGGAGACATGGTTTGTGTAGAATCGCCTAGAGGAAAAGTAGATATAAAAGCAAGGTTAACAGATCAGGTTAAACCCGGAATATTGAGCACCACTTTCCATTTTCCAGAAGTTATGCTGAACCTAATTACCAGTGATGAACACGACAGCGAAGCAATGTGCCCAGAATATAAAATTGTATCTGTTAATATCAGGAAAAGTAAGGGGGAGTATAAAAGTAAACCGGTACTGGCTTAAAGTTTGAAGTATTAAGAATGAAGTATGAAGTGGGAGTGAAGAATTAAGAGTGAAGAATTAAGAGTGAAGAATTAAGAGTTTTAAAATACTCTTACCTCTTACCTAAAAACCCATACTTCATACTTCATACTTACTTCCTAGTTTTCAATAAAATCGCCCATTGCGGAGAATTTGGCAATTCTGTTTTGAACCAATTTATCAGGAGCTACATCAACTAAATTTGCAATTTCTTGTATCAAATGTGATTTGATTGTTGCAAAAGTTTCAGCGGTATTGTTGTGCGCGCCACCTAATGGTTCAGGAATAATGCCATCAATTAATTTGTTGTTGAGCATATCTGTTGCAGTAAGTTTTAAAGCTTCTGCAGCAATTTCTTTTTGATCCCAAGTGCGCCATAAAATAGAAGAACATGATTCTGGCGAGATAACAGAATACCAAGTATTTTCCATCATCAGTACTCTATCTCCAACACCTATTCCCAAAGCACCTCCAGAAGCACCTTCACCAATAATTACGCATATAATTGGCACCTTAAAAACACTCATTTCAAACAGGTTTCTGGCGATGGCCTCACCTTGTCCGCGCTCTTCTGCTTCAAGTCCGGGAGAGGCACCAGGCGTATCAATTAAACACACTATAGGGATTTGGAAACGCTCTGCCATTTTCATCAAACGGAGTGCCTTTCTATAACCTTCGGGGTTAGGCATTCCAAAGTTTCTAAACTGGCGCTGTTTTGTATTCCTACCTTTTTGCTGACCAACAACCATAACGCTTTGTCCGTTTATACTAGCAAAACCGCCAACCATGGCTTTATCATCCTTCACAGTTCTATCGCCATGGAGTTCAATAAAGTTATCGAAACAGTTTTCTATATAGTCTAAAGTATAAGGTCTATCAGGGTGTCGGCTAATTTGAACACGTTGCCAACCGGTGAGTTTTCCGTAGACCTCTTTTTTAGTTTCTAAAATTTTTGCTTCAAGTTCTAAAATCTTAGAATGCATATCTACCTTACCTTTTTCATGAACTTTCTTTACTTCTTCCAACTGATCTTCAAGGTCCTGAATGGGTTTTTCAAAATCAAAATGTGCCATATTTTATAATAATTCTGCCATCAAGCAGTACTGCAATTTTAAGGAAATTCAACTATTTTCAAAATATTTAATATCGTACTTGTCTTGTATTGAAATATTTCTATATTTGCACTCCTCAAAAGGGAAAAAGGTGTGGTAGTTCAGTTGGTTAGAATACGTGCCTGTCACGCACGGGGTCGCGGGTTCGAGTCCCGTCCGCACCGCCAACAAACCTGAAAAGCAGGTAGTAACATAGAATCGTTGACAGATTCATTAACAGTAATTGAAAGCCTCTATCATTAACTTGATAGAGGTTTTATTTTTTTTTTTGCATATTGTTTCGGAAAAATGGTATAATTGAATAATAAATACCATTAACCTATGAAACCTATCTTATTTAGCCTTTTGGCTTTTTCCCTATTTGCGGGGCAAGTGAAGTCCAACAACATTTCAGTCTCAAATATTAGTATAACCGGGCAAGATATTTCTGCTGGAGCTAACAATAGTGCTAACTTTTCTCTAATTAAGTTTGATGTTTCTTGGGAAAACTCCTGGCGATCTGCTTCCTTAAATTGGGATGCCGCTTGGGTTTTTGTAAAGTACAGAGTTAATGGTGGCGTTTGGAACCATTGCAACCTAAATAATATTGGGCATACAGCCCCCACTGGTAGCACCATTGCCGCGGGTTTGGTTACACCTGCTTCTGCTTTTAATACCACTACCAACCCCGCAGTGGGTGTTTTTATTTACCGTACTGCCGACGGCAATGGCACCGTAAACTACCAAAACACCCAATTACGATGGAACTATGGCAGCCAAGGGGTATTAGATGCCGCTGTTTTAGATATACAAGTTTTTGCCATTGAAATGGTCAATGTACCTACGGGAACTTTTGCCGTTGGGGATGGAGCAGTTGATCCTTTTAATTATAATTCAAATCGTTTTACATTAACAACTATAAATACAGGAATTGCCACAACGGCTCCCTCTGGAACTGGCTCTTTAGGAGGTCAAGCGGGTGGTTACCCCACCGGTCAAACTGCACCAACCAATTCAAGTTGGCCTAATGGGTATAATGGCTTTTATTGTATGAAATATGAAATTACCCAAGGTTTATATAGAGATTTTTTGAATACGCTTACCTATAGCCAACAAGTGGGTAGAACACATGATCAAGGAATAACCACTGCCGGCTTTATGGCTTTATATACTGGATCAAATGTTCAAGATAGAAACGGCATTGAAGTCAAAATAGCTGGTAATGCATCTAATAATACTCCAGCCATTTTTGGTTGTGATTATGATGGTAATAATAGTTATGATTCAGGCTATGATGGAGAATGGATAGCATGCAATTATTTGAGTAGTGGAGATTTATTTGCATTATTAGATTGGAGTGCCCTAAGACCTATGTCCGATATGGAATTTGAAAAAGCTTGTAGGGGCCCTGTAGCCCCTGTTCAACGCGAATATGCATGGGGAACAAATTTGAGAAACTTAATGGCTAATAGTGCAAGTAATCCGGGAACTATAACAGAAGAATTAGGAGTAATTTATTCAGTATCTTTTGGCACAGGAAATTATACAGAGAATAGTTATACTTTTAGAGGTGGTAATTTAGCTTCAAATTCATCAAATACAGGTCGCATAACATCAGGTGGAACCTATTATGGAATTATGGAAATGACTGGAAATATTGCTGAAAAGTGTATAGACTTTTCATCATCTACTTTCATTGGTTCTCATGGGGATGGAACAATAAATACATCAGGAGTTAAAACTAATTCTGATTGGCAATATTTAATATTAAAATCTTCAGATTGGAATGGTAACCAAGGTTTAGAGATCTCAAATAGGTCTAATTATTTTCCTAACAATGAATCTTTCAGAAATCTTTTAGGTGGCGGCCGTGGAGTAAGATCTACCCAATAACAATATGTTTAAACTGCACAAATTCTTATTTGCATTAATTGCTTTGTTTAGCCTTAATGCAAATGCCCAAGGCATATTTGCTGGTGGCAGTGGTAAGGGAGATGCCAGTAAAACAGGCAGTAATATTAGTATTAGCAGTCAACCTAGTACAAGTACACAAACTGTTGCTATAAATGCATTACCAACAAATGTAAGCATTACCGCAACATCCAATAGCGCTATTACCTACCAATGGTATAGCAATACCATGCAATCAACTACCGGTGGTAGTAATTTAGGTTCAAGCAATGGCGCCAATACAAATGCCTATACACCGCTTACTACAGGTGTTGGTACCACCTATTATTATTGTATGCTAAGTGCCAATGGTTTTACCACAAAAAGTAATGTTTCGGGTGCGGTAATTGTTAACTGTGCCAATATAAGTGTTCAGCCAAGTGTTACAGCGCAATACTTGGGGTTAAATGCAACTGCAAGTAGTTTATCTGTAACAGCCAGTTCTGGTTCGGCTTTTACCTACCAATGGTACCAAAATATGATACCTAGCAATACGGGTGGTACACTCATAAGTTTAAACGGAAATGCCAATACCTATGCACCATTAACCAATGTGGTGGGTAGTCTTTATTATTATTGCGTAGTTACGGTTGCGGCTTGTTCACCTGCCTTAGCGAGCAATGTTTCTGGTGCGTTAAATGTTACATACCTTCAAGCATTTAATGGGGGTAGTGGCAAAGGAGATGCTAGTAAAACAGGTAGTAATATTACTATTAGCAGTCAACCTAGTACAAGTACACAAACTGTTGCCAAAAATGCAGTGCCAACAAATATAAGCATTACCGCTACATCCAATAGTACTGTTACCTACCAATGGTATAGCAGTACAACGCAATCTAATACTGGTGGTACAAGTTTAGGTTCAAGCAATGGAGCTACAACAAATACTTATACTCCAGTCACTACAAGCACAGGCACTACCTATTACTATTGTCTATTAAGTGCCAATGGTTTTACTACAAAAAGCAGTGTTTCGGGTGCGGTTATTGTAAACTGCGCCAATATTGCTGTTCAGCCTAGTACTACAGCGCAATACTTGGGCTTAAATACAACTGCCTCAAATGTGAGTGCTACAGCCAGTGCAGGCCAGGCTTTTACCTACCAATGGTACCAAAATATTTTGCCAAGTAATACAGGTGGTACAATGATTTCTTCTGCTGGTACAAGCAATACCTATGCGCCTTTAACAAATGCAGTGAGCAGTTTATATTATTATTGTGTAATTAGTGTTACGGGTTGTTCACCGGCTTACGCAAGCAATGTTTCTGGCGCGGTAAATGTTACTTATTTGCAAGCCTTTAATGGAGGCAGTGGCAAAGGAGATGCTAGGGCAATTGGTACAGATGTAGGAGGCACATTTTGGTTAACTACGGGTACTTCAAATTATGCTACTCCCAGTAACTGGAGCACAGGTTCAAAGCCTACTACTAAACCGGCATTTATTCCTGCCGGAGGCACACAACCTATTATAAGCTCTTCAGAAATTATTCCCAATGGAGGCAGTGTAAAAGTACTTTCTGGTGCAACTCTTACCATTGCCTCCACGGGTACTTTGGCTGTAAATGGTAGCCTTGTAAATGAGGGCAATGTAATTGTGGCTTCAAACGCCACAGGTACCGGTTCTATTGGGGCTTCAACGGGTACAATTACTGGAAATATTACAGTACAAAGGTTTATACCTGGAAGTTCGGGTCGCAAATACCGTTACTTGGCTGCTCCTTTTTCATCTGGTCCAAGCATTGCGTCTAGCTGGCAGCAGCAGATTCATATAACAGGTTCTGGAACAGGAGGAACGGCTTGCCCAAGCTTAACTCCACATACAAATGGTTTTGATGCTTCAACATATAATAATCCAAGCATGTTACTATTCAACCAAGCAACAGCAGTGGCAACAGTTTCAACACCTAATGTTAGCGGAGCTACGGTTTATACAAATGCTTGGAACGGAATAGCCAATACAAATTCGAGCAATTTAGTTGCAGGAGTGGGATATAGCGTATTTGTGAGAGGTGCACGTGGTCAGGGTTGCGGATTATTGGATGGTACCAATCCAACACCAAACAATGTCACCTTAAGTGCAACTGGAACTGTCAATTCTGGTCCTTTTACCTTCAATATTGGTTACCATCCTTCTAATGGGCAGGGTTGGAATCTTGTGGGTAATCCCTACCCAAGTTCAATTAATTGGAATTCCAATGCTTGGTCCAAAACAAATGTAGATGGTACAATTTGGACATTCAATCCTTCAACAAATAACTATGCAACCTATAACGGAACCACTGGGGTGAATGGCGGTAGCAATATCATTGGTTCAGGAATGGCGTTTTTTGTGAAGGCTAATGCCGCATCTCCTTTATTAACGGTTACAGAGTCGGCAAAGACAAATTCACAGCCTCCAACGCTTCTATTAAAAGGGAATAAACCTTTTGAAATAAGAATAACCTTAAAAGATACATTCAATAGGTCAGACGAAACAGTAATTGCCCTCAATCAAAATAAAACAGACTTATTCGACCATGACTTTGATGCCGAGAAAATGGGTAATCCAAGTAATGTAAATATTTACTCAATAGATGCACAAAGTATTAAATATGCCATTAATGCCATTGCCATTATTGAGGATAATGGAGAAAAAATAGTTCCACTTGGTATTGGTCAAGCTGCTCCGGGTGCATATCAAATAAAGATGTATGCAACAACACTGCCATCATTTTACAAGATTTTCCTACGCGATCATTACTTACATGCAGAGAAGCAATTGCTAAATGGAGAGGATTTTGTCCAATCAATAAATGTCACCAATGACTCTGCATCTTATGGCAACCTTCGCTTTGATTTAGCAATATTAAACAACAGGCCTCACTCAACAGGGTTTACTGACCTATCAGAACGACTCGATATAAACGTTTTTCCAAATCCTACAAATGGAGAATTGCATGTCAATATCAACGAATCTGTAAGAAAAGTTGAATGCCTGAAGCTATTCAATTCGATTGGGCAACTTCTATACACCAGAGAGAGACCAGAGAAAACGGAAGTGATAAACCTTGGTAACTTTGGACAGGGAATTTACCTGCTTCAAGTTATTGGGGAGAATGACAGCATCAAAACATTTAAGGTAATCATGAATTAAGGAAAGAGAGACTTATAAAATGAAAAAAATAAGGTTCAAATTATTTTATTTGTTATTGTTTTGATGCCTACAAATACACAATCTCAAACTTCACCGGGCAAACTTTTGCCAACATAGCACTTACCCCGCAGTAGCTGTCTTTAGAGAGGTTTACCGCCTTTTCCATTTTTTCTCGGTCGTCGGTTTTGATGTGATAGGTTACCCTAATTTCAGAATAAACCCTTGGATGCTCATCTGTTAAATCTGCATCCACATCAATAGACAAATCTGAATAGGTGGCATGCATTTTATTGAGCACATTTACCAC
>CANKQY010000063.1 GCA_947485745.1 Bacteroidota bacterium | reverse complement strand
TTATTTAAAAACTCAAACATACCGCCAGAACCAGTTAGAGAAGTGTATGCCTGACCAACTCCCACTTTAAAGATTGTATTTGCTGGAATAATTGGGAAAATTACATAGAAGTTAGGATTAACTGGATGTGCTGATACCGTGTTAACATCTGAGGCAACTGCAAATGGAGCAGAAGAAATGATATTACCCGCCAAATCTTGAGCTAATACATAATAAAATACCGTATCATTTGAAGTTACGCCACCAACAGCGGTATAATCTAATGTAAAACTAAATGTACCACTATTTGCTGTTCCGCTATTGGTTGTTGCTGCAGCATTGGTGTATGCCCCATTCACTCCTTTTTTGTAATAAATCCTTGCGGCATTTGCACCAGTTAAAGGCACGCCACCAAGATCAGAAACAACAACATTGCTTAAGGTTCTTGGACCAACATTGTCGCCAGTATTACCCAAAGTAGCAAAAGTAATAGTTGGAGTTAACACATCAGGCGTCATGGTAAATGTACCTGCATGAGCTCCAATATCTGCGCCAGATAAACCTGCCCTGCTATTATTATCTATATCAACTGAAACCAATGAAGATATACTAGCATCTGCGCTGCCTTCAGCAGGGTTAGAAGCATTTAACCTCAAATTTACCGCTGTTGCGTTTCCTGTAGCATTTTGGAAGAAAGGTGTAGCGGTAACTCCGCTATTGTAATCTAAGCCAGTTGTTACATTCCATCCTCCTGCTCCGCGTAATGAGTTAAAATTACTTAAAGTTCCAAATAACATGGCACCACTGCCAGTTGCCGCAAAAAGGTTGTTGTTACTATTTAACCTCAATAGGTCATTTAACTTAACAGCATAATGGAATCCATTTGCTGAACCTAAGTTAGAAGAAGCATTATAAAAAATATTATTTCTTAGATTTAAAACAAAACCTGTGGTGATGGTTGAACTATTAAAAAATGCATAAGTTGGTGTAGTTCCAGCATTTGGAGATGCACCAATGTAAACAGTATTGTGATAATAATTGCAACCTGTGGTGGTATTATGAAAAATTCCTCTTACCTCCATTTGATTACTGCTAGCTATGCCCGCAGAATCAATACCCAAACGAATCATATTGTTACTAAAAGTACCAAATCCAGCGTTATTCTGAATACCAATAATTAAACCATTACCCAAACTTGTATTTCTCAAAGAATGGATATTATTTCTGGTGATAAAGTTATTTCCAGTTGTAGTTCCTTGGTAGAATAAGCCAATAACTTGTGTATTAGTAAAATTAGGCGTATTCAAGCTTAGTGAGTGAATGGTATTTCCAGAAATGGTATTATTAATTCCACTTCCATTATAACTTAAGCCAAGTATCGGACTAGCAGTTGTAGTTCCTGTACTAATACTATTGGTGCTCATATTGCTAATAGTATTTCCACTTACATTGATACCAGCTGGACTATTGATAAATACTATACCCCCTATTTGAGTGGCGGCAGGAACTGTTGGTAAATTCCTCAAATTTGTTACTGAATTATTTGATACAACTTGAGCAGCAACACTAGAGGAATTAAAAATACCATGAATTGCAGCAAATGTACCAGAGCTTGCTGATGAGGAAGGATTTGAAATGCCATTTATTGTATTATTTGAAATATTATTTAATCCACCGGTTGCAAAAATACCATATGAAATTGTTGAATGAACTCCAAAATTGAAATTCGAAAGGTTGCTAATTGCATTATTAGTAATTGTTTGAGACGGACTAAATGACGAAATTCCAATACCCACCAAAGAAGAAAATGTGGTAGAGCTTGTGCTTGTTGATTGCGTGGTAAGATTACTAATTGAATTTCCCGTTACCAAAGAAAAATTGGTTGAACCACTAGAAACCATAATACCCCTTACTGCAGCAGTAGTACCGATATTATTAGCGAGCAAATTACGAATGGTATTACTTTGAATAGTAATATCTGAAGTAGTTGATGACTGAATACCTACAACTGCTGAATTTGCATTACTGGTTAAACTATTTGCATTAACTGAACCAATGGTATTATTACTAACAACATTGATACCACCAGTTAAATTAATACCAATAATAGCACCGCTATTATTGACTACGTTTTGGATTATATTACTATTGATATAGGCACCAGTAACTGATCCTACAGCAATCCTCATACCTTCAAAACCAGATGCATTTGCAGAATTAAAAGATGGTAAGGCTGCATTTGGACCAGAACCTCCAATGAAGTTACCTGTTATGGTATCGTTATTTGAAAGAGTTGTACTTTGAAACACTATTCCTAAAAATAACGCTGAAGTTGGCGGGGTAAATGAATTATGGTAAATATGGTTATTTCTTATAACAATATTGTTACCTGTTCCAGTATTCATGAAAATAGCTGCTTGATTAAAACTATTAAAATAACAATTTTGAATAGTAATATTATCATTCTCCTTACCTGCTGTACCTGACGAAACAAGGCCATTGCCGGCATTGTTTGTGGTAGTATCTGCCCTAAAATAAGAGTTTGCTATGAGTATTGAATCATTACCTGTTGTGTTGGTGGTTGAACCAATAATAAATAAATTGTTAGTAGAACTCGACCTACCCTCAACTATTAAATTGGTAAAAGTATTTCTATTCGCATCATTGGTTAAACTAATAACACCCGATGTTAAATTCCTATTTCTTATAACCAAATTGGTATCTGTTGAACTTCCTCCCGCACCAACACCAGTTAAGGTTAAATTATCCGTACCTACAAACCTTAACGTGGTACCAACAAAATCACTTATTATTAACTTCTTGGTATTTAAACCTCCTGTGCCTGGTCTAATGGTTAACGAATAATTATAACTTCCTTGAACACCAGCTGAAGTTTCTAACCAACTATTTAAAGCAACTGCGCCACTTTCAATGAGGGTGTCACCTTTAATGTTGATGATTGTATTACCAGATAAAAATCCATTATTGATGGCATTAAACAATCCTGTATCACCAGCACATGTTAAACATCTATATGTTTCGCCAGGACCAACATTTAATACAGTTGGCAGGGGAGCAGAAATTAAATAGCTGCTCAAAACGTTTGGTGAATCCAAAATTGAATTTACATCAGTGGCAATACCAAAAATAGGGGCTACTCTGGTATTTTGCGCGGCATCCTGAGCTACAAAGAAATAATTAACGGTATCGCCCAGGCCTGCGCTAATAGCAGTATGGTCAAAAGTAAATGACCATGTGCCATTTGCCAAAACTCCTGAATTAAATGTACCAACAGCAGCTGTAAGCGTTGCATTGCTATTCTTTTTATAATACATGGTTGGTCTTGAACCAAGCGTATTAGACACTCCAACATTATCTGTAATGGTTACATTTATTGTTCTATTTGTTAGAACTGCAGTATTGGTTAAAGCTGTATAAGTTATTGTTGGAGGGAAAATATCAGGAGATTTGGTAAAATTACCTGCATCAGCTCCAATATCCACTCCAGTTGAATCACTGCGGAGACCACCATCAAAATCATCCAAAACCACTAAGGTTAAACTTGGATCACCTGCACCTTCAGCAGGATTACTTGCATTTAATCGCAAATTACCCGATAAGGCGTTACCAAATGTATTGCTAAACGAAGGATTTCCTGCTCCACTGTTAAAATCAAAAGGAGTTACTTGATTAGATGCTTGCCAACTTGGCAAATTACCGGTTCCGGTAAATCCTTTAAAGAAGGTATAATTTAAATTACTAGCCCCTAGTGTGGAAGTTCCAACCATTACATAAACAGCTCCATCCAAAGTATCACCAATACTAAAAATATTGAAATTAGAATTAACAAAATTTGATGAAGCTAGTTTCATGGCAGCGTGAACACCACTTGTTAAATAATTTCCTGTATAGAAGTTTACACCTTCATTCATGAAAATATTATTTTTTATATTAATGATTGATCCAAATGATTGTGTTGTTTGGTTAAAAGCAGCTGTGAAATGACTATTTGAATAAGGTGCTGCAGGTTGTGTAAAATTATTTGTAACATAAACAGAATTATGGTAAAAATTATTTGCAGAACTCGTTCCCAAAGAAATACCAAAGATATTGTACATACCTTGATTTAATGGCGTTCCATCAGCATCAAATCCTAAACGAACCATGTTATTGGTATAGTTTGTTGTTCCTGCATTTGCATAAATACCATGAATGGTAGCGGGATTAGTTGAGGCACAACTGATGCTATGTACATTATTTCTATTGACAACATTGGTACCAACTGTTGAAATTGAAGTATATAATCCAATAATTGAATGACCAGAGTTAGCTAGATTATTAGTGCTATATAAGGTATGAATGGTATTTCTTGAAATATTGATATTTGATGAGCTACCATTATAAGCCATACCAATCATTGCTGAACCAGAAAGTGTTGAGCTTGAGGTAGAATTTGAGTTTAATCTCCTTACAATATTATCGGTTAAAGTTAAACTAGCACCTGTAGCGTAAATTCCAATCGTTTGGGTTAAGCCACTCGCACTTTGATTTAAGGTATCCACCAAGTTATTTGAAACTACCCCACCCGTAGAAAAAGATGTATGCATCAAACCAATTAACGATGCTAAGGTGATAGTACCAGTGCTTACATTGGAATTTCTTAAATTTCTAATTTGATTTCCAGAAATATTGTTTACCCCTGATGTAGCAACCAAACCTATAACCTTTACTGCGGTTAAGCTTGTGTTGGCATTGTTTAAATTAAAAATAACATTATTATTTATCGTTTGTGAACTTCCATTAGAACTAATGGCAATACCAATTAGTGAAGCCAAATTGGTTGATCCAGTATTACCAGATGTGGTAAATAAATTATTAATATTATTGTTGTTTACTGTTATGCCATTAATTGTGGTAGCTAAGGTAATTCCTCTAATAGCTGCAAGTGTTCCTGCGTTGTTATTTGCGATGTTGGCAACATTATTATTACTTAACACAGCAGCATTTGAGCCACTATAAGCTATACCGGTTATTACAGCATTACCAGCATTCACTATACTATTAGCAGTAACAGTACTTCCTATTGTATTTCCAATTACCCCACCAATATTTGCTACACCAGCAGTAACTTGAATACCTGTGAATGTTGAAGCAGAGGTACTATTAAAAGTTATATTTTGAATAATATTACCTTGAATACTTACCCCTGTTGCACTACCTACCGAACAATTGATACCATTAAAGGTAACTGCACCAGTATTGGTTAAAGCTGTACCTCCGCAAAATCTTGCCCTACCTCCAATATAGTTTCCAGAAATGGTGTCACCATTACTAAAAGTATTGGCAATTTGAATACCCGTTAAAGCCGTTGATGGTAAAAATGGATTGTTATTATAAAAATGATTATCCTTAATAACCATTGCATTTCCAGTTCCAGTTGAGAGGATAATACCTCCATTACTAAAATTAAAGATATTGTTATTGCTAATGGTGATATTATCATTTTCTTTATTGGTAGTACCAATTAAGTAAATTGCATTTGCATAAGGTGATGCAGCTATAGCACTTGAATAAATATTACAGCCAGTAATAGATATGTTGTCATTTCCTGAACCTACACCGGCTCCTGAAATTAATACCAATCCACTTCCTGGATTAGTATTTGCACCTCTAATATGTAAATTCCTTAATACTTGGTTTGATGCATCGTTTGAATATTGGAAAACAACGGCAGCACTATTATTCATAAACACCAAATTGGTATCTGTTGCTGCACCTGTTGGTGAAATACCTGTAAAGGTTACATTACTTGCACCGCTTAATCGGATCAAACCAGAACCTGCTGTACCACTTATAATAAATTGAGTATTGGTTGCCGGACGAATAGTTAAAGTATAGCCATAATTACCCAAGGCACCACCACTCACTTGTGCAATAGTATTTAATTGAGCAGCTCCGGTTTCTGTAAGGTTACTGGTAATTTGCACGTCTGTATTTGAACTGATAGCTCCATTATTGATATTGAAAAATAATCCTGTAGCATCATTAGCTGTTAAACTTGTTATTGCATTTCCAGTTCCTACTAAAATAGTAGAAGTTAAAGTACTGGTCATTCTATAACTATTTAAAATAGTATTTGGCGCAGGATTTGAAACTATTGTATTTACATCAGTGGCAACTGCATAAGGACTAGAGGAAACAATGTTTCCAACTAAATCTTGAGCCACCACATAATAATAAATAGAATCGTTTGGTGCAATTCCTGAAACCAATGAATGGTCGATGGTAAAACTCCACTGACTAGAGGTAGCAGTACCTATATCTAATGTACCTGCTGCACTTGCATATGTGCCTAAATTGTTTTTCTTGAAATATACTCTCGGAACAAATAAACCTGTGGTTGGAATTCCTCCACCATCAGTAATAGATACCGTAAGGGTTCTGTTACTTGTTAAGAAAGTATTTGCTAATGGCGTAAATGCAATAATTGGTGCAAAATTATCGGTAGATAAAGTAAAATTGCCTGCATCAGCACCAACATCAACTGGCGTTCTGGTACCACGAGCTAATCCATCATAATTATCTGCAACAGATGCTGTAGCATCTCCCATACCTTCGGCTGGAGTTGGAGATTGTAATTTAATGCTTCCTGTATTAGCGGTGCCAGTTGGCAATACAAAATTAGGATCGCCAATACCACTATTACCATCCAATCTAGTAGCAGCTGCCCAGCCTGTTAAACCTGAAATGGTTGTGTAAGCTGTTAAATTATTCATCCCCATTCTGCCACCAGTTCCTGGGAAATAATATAAATTGTTATTGCTATTTAAAAAAGTAGTTCCTAAAACCTTAATGCCACAATGGAATCCTGTTCCACCTGAGGCAACATTGGCAAAAATATTATTCCTAACATCTGCTGTTCCTGTTGCTAAAACACTTGTAAATTCTATTGCTGCAGTATTACTTGTTCCAGTTGCGTGTGTTCCTGCTATATAAACCGTGTTATGATAAATTTTTAATCCTAAAGCACCACCCACATTTGAGCCAGTAAAAAGTATACCTCTTCTAACAAATTGACCAGCTTGCATAACACCAGCTGCATTATACCCCAACCTAATTTGGTTATTTTGAACTGTAGCAACTGAATTGGTTATATTTAAGCCTGTAAATCCTCCAGCAGCTGAAGTTACTAAACCAAAACTATGAATATTATTTCTGGCAATAACTGTTGTATTGTTTAATAAGGTATTACTACTATTATGAGCAATACCTGTTATAAATGCAGCAGCAGTTGTATTCGAATTTGCCAAACTATGTATGGTATTTTGTGAAACTGTTTGGTTTAACCCTGTTGAGTTAATAATTAAGCCAATAATAGATGGGTTGGTTTGGCTAATAGAAGTACTATTTGTTAACAACCTAGAAATAACATTTCCAGTAACAATATTACCCGTGGCACCGGCCAAATAAATACCTTGAATTTCTGTACCTCCTGCAATTGCTGGTGTTGAGGTTAATGAATCAATTGTATTATTGGTTACTGTAGTTAAACCTGTTCCAGATAACAACATACCATTTAGCATGGCACCTGTTGTTGTGTTTGTATTTGTTGTAGATATAGTAGAAAGGTTAGAAACTGTATTACTTGTAAAAGTGTTTGTTCCACCGCTTGAAATTATTCCGTTTAATTGAAAAGCCGCTCCATTACCTAACCTTAAGTTTTGAATGGTATTTCCAGAAACCAAATTCGTTCCCGCTCCCACCATTAACCCATTAATAGCAGCTAATGTTATTGTACCAGTATAAGTACTATTTGAATTGTAATTACTAATAATATTATTCTGAATCAAACTATTTACACTTGAACCAGTATAAGCAATACCTACCATTCCGTGTGTACCTGCTTGTAAATTTGAATTTACACCTAAAGAACCTCCAATGGTATTATTTGACAAAACCAAAGAAGTTGGACTAGATGAAACACCTATTCCAACAAATCCCGCTCCCACACCAGAACCGGTATTGGTTCCGAGTATGGTTATTTTATATACGCTGTTTCCAGTTATGGTTTGTGTACCTGTACCAGCAGTACTCAATATTCCTCTGAAAGCTGCAGTAGTTCCAGTATTGGTCATATTTATATTAGCCAAAGTATTATTGGTTATATTAATAATTCCACCAGAGCTATTGCTTATTCCAGTTATGGCACCATTGTTTGCAGACACAATACTATTTGCTGTTGAGGCATGTCCTATGATATTTGGACCCGATCCTCCAATTAAGAAACTACCAGCACTTTGGGTTTGAATACCAGTTAGGGAACGTGTTCCAAGTGCTGCACTCATAGTAATATTTTGAATCACATTGTTCTGAATCAAAGTTTGTGTTGCACTGGTTGTATTTGAGGCAACAATTGCTGTAAACGAACCAAATGTTCCAGAAAAAGTTAATGCCGAACCAGCACACAATGGAGCGGTTCCACCAAAATAATTTCCGCTTATTACATGTCCAAATGAATTGGCAGTTCCTGTTGATGGTACAAAATTAATTGCAATCATTGCCGAGGTGCTTTGGTTAAATGTAGTGGAAGTAGTATCATAAAAACTATTACCAGTGATACTCCAATATGCACCATTACCTGAACCAGTTGAAGCAACAGAAATACCACTATTTAAAAAGTTATAGAAATTATTGTTGCTAATGGTATAGTAATCATTTTGTGCTGCTAATGATTGACCAGCGGCATAAATACCATTTGCCAATACAGGAGCTATAGCAGTATTTGCATAACTTCTAATATTGTTGTTCATGATAGCTATACTATCATTACCATTCAATCCTGTTGTTCCTCCAATGGCAATAGCACCAGATATTGTTGAAGTATTCGCACTCTTAATAAAGCAATGCTGAACTGTTAACCCTTTGGCATCATTAACAATATTAATTGCAGGGTTAGCTGCATTTCCATTACTAATAACCATGGTTTTTGAAGTTCCTGTTCCACCTGGTCTGCCATCAAAAGATACATATTGAGCGCCATTTAAGTTAAAAATAGAAGATGCACCAGCAGCTAAATTTTCTATCAAAACTCCCGTTGAAGAACTAACTGGTCGTATAGTTAACAATGGAGTACTTGAATTACAGCTAGGGCAAAAATTAGGAATTTTGTTCACGTTCAAAGGAAATGTTTCTCCAGTGGCAACTGAATACAAAGAATTGGTTAATGAGAAAGTTACAGGGCCCGTTGCACCAACAATATTTAATTCATTAATTGCAGCAGTTAAAGTTGGGTATGCTCCACCTGAACCAATGGTATAATCTCCATTAAATCTTGGCCTAATCGTTCTAGTTCCTGCTGGCGCACTAATTAATGGTAAAAAACTCCTAATTGTTGTGAGAGAATCATAGGTACCTGAAACAAATTCCGCATCTAATAAATTGTTTGGAGTTGCTGAAGAATTTACATCATAAGCTAGCCAAAAATATAACGTGTTTGCCGTACAACCTCCAATTAGCGTTTGGTCTCCAGTAACCGTAAAGGTACTTCCAGGAGATGAAACTGCCGTGCCAAAAGGTATTGCTGTGCTAAAAACAGAACTTGTTCCAGTATAATAAACTTTTGCATTTGTAATATCTGAAATATTTGTTGTTCCATTAGTAGAAAAATTCAAAGATTTAAACTTCAGTGCACTTCCAGCTCCAGTTACTTGAACCGGGATAGAAATAATGGCCTGATCAATTGCCCCATTAGGCACTACAGTTGTTATTGGTTGGGTGGTAGTTGATGAGGTATAAGTCATCAACGGAGGCGATAAAAAATTAACATTATAATCTTCTGTTTCTCCATAAAAAGAATTTAAACAAGGGGTAACTGATGTGGCTAAAGTTGTCTCAAAATCAACAACTCTCATTCTCGTTGGACCAGTTGTTACCGTTCCAGGCACTGTAAAAGAAGCTGTATGCGTAGATGGAAAAGGACTAGTAGCAGTAAAAGTTGCAATTAACTCTGTGGCTTCAGTAAAAGTACCATCCTTATTATAGTCTATCCAAACCTTAGCAATGTTGGCATAAAAAGTTCCACTGCATTGCGAAAGTGTCACAGAAATGGTATAAGTACTACATGGCACTAAATTAGGTGCAGTTACTGAACTGGTAAAATTTTGATACTGCGGAGTAACTAAATTACATGTTGAATTATTATCTAATAAAATTGTAACTCCTTGGGTAATTTTTACATTGATAATTTCATCATCTGCGGCACTGGAAAACCCACTTGTACAATAAGTTTGCGCTGAGCCGATTTTTAATAAAAATAAAAATAACGCCGCAAGTAGGATTAACCTTTTTACTCTTGGTTGAAATTTGAGATTTAAATAATTCATATGGTTTGATTTATAATAATTTTTCTGCTTAATAGAATTAGCAGCAACCAAACCAATTAACAAAGATAAAAACCATAACAGTTTACTTCACAAATTTGGGGTCATTTTTTCCCAAATTTCTCTTCTATTAAACACCTAAACTTTTTCTAATTTGTAACAGTTTTATCTATAAGCAATTTTTGTTCGATTGTCTACTTTTTCATTTTATAAACATAATAATGTGTTAATAATTTCCTTGCATGCTTCAACCTAACAATCGTTTGAATTATTTTAATTAACTAAAATTATATTTTAATGGTAATAATCTAGTGTGAATGTTTGTCTTATTTTTGGATTTGCCAAAATAAATTATGAATTTTAATCAATTTTTAAGCTTTTTTATGAATTAAGCTTCCAAAAAATCATCTTTTTATCGTCACTTATACTCACAAATTCAAACTCATTTACCCATGCAATTTTGTTTACAGAATTTACATGCGATTCGTTGCGTGCTTTGTCTACCACTTTAAGTAACTCAAAATCCGCTAAGTCCCATATTTTAATGGACTTATCCATACTACAGGTTATAAAATAATTGCCCTCTTTTTGAACCGAAATATGGTGAATATGTAAGTTGTGTGCGGGTATATCTTGCACCAATTCTAGTGTGTTTTCAGTATTATTTAGTCGCCATACGTTTAAGTATGCATCTCTCCCACCACTCAATAAATATTGGCCATCAGGCGAAAATACCAACGAAAAAACTGAATTCTGGTGCGCTGTAATTTTTGTGTTAAGTATTTCTAAATTATTACTTAATAAAACAATGGAATGATCACTTGTTCCAACTGCTAAAAGTTCTCCTTTATTATAAAAACTTAAACACCTCACACTCTTTTGAGCTACTTTTTTTAATCCCAATAACTCAAATGTATGTGCATCAATCATAGAAATACTGCCATCTCCGCCTGCAGCGTATATGTTATTTCCACTCAACTTTAGGTCAAAAACGCCCAGTTTGTGTATTGCTAAATTCTTCAGCTCTTCTTTTGTAATTAAGTCTACCACATGGATATTTCCAGAGGCCAAGCCTATCCACAATTGCTGTTTTGGTTCAAACAGAAAAATACTATAAATAGGCTCCTTCAACCTACAGATGAGCCTACCCTCATCTGGCTTTTGCAAATCCCACTCAACCACATAACCATCTGTGGCTCCTGTATAAACTTTCTTAGAAATTGGCGAACAATACAGGCCGTATATGTTTCCTACATGACCTTTAAACTCAGTAATCTTTGAAACCGACAATTTTCTTTCCATCTTAATAAATATTGTAACAAAAATGAGCTTAAAAATATAAACTTGCACCATATGCCAATAGTGCTTACAAAAAATATTGAACCCAATGCCACACTTGCAATTTGGCATATCACAGAAAACCAAGAGCAATTGCTCCAAATTTTAGGTGAAAACTACTTTGAATTAAACCACCACTTAAAAATAAATCAAGCAAATTCAAGGCATTACTTAGCAAGTAGAATTTTGCTAACAAGCATCTTCCCCTCAAATAAAATTATGCTTTCTAAAAACCAAAATAACAAACCTAGCCTTCAAATAGATGGTATTGCTATGAAAATTTCTATCACCCATTCCTTTGATTATGCAGCTATTTTATTTTCTAATGCTGATGAATTAGGACTGGATTTAGAGAAAATTGACGCAAGGATTGCCAGGGTAAAAAACAAGTTTATGAACAGCAATGAACTACTTTTTGCCGGTGCAGATGATCAAATAAAAATGCAAACGCTTATATGGAGTACCAAGGAAACACTCTATAAATTGTATAGCAACAAAGACGTAGATTTTAGGCAAAATTTGCATGTTTTACCTTTTACCTTAAACAACTCTGGTAAACTTGAAACACTTATAATTAAAGGCGGTTTGAACCAAAAAATAACCGTGCATTATGAAGAAATGAACAACTACATGCTGACTTATACCACCGATCAAATAATTGAATAATGATACAAAAAATTGAACATATTGGCATTGCCATAAAAGATGCAGAAAAATCTGAATCTATTTTTAACGCGCTTTTTAACAACAAACCTTACAAAAGAGAAGTAGTTGAAAGCGAAATGGTGCAAACCATATTCTACCAAAATGGTCCGAATAAAATTGAATTGCTGCAAGCACTCTCAGAAGATAGTGCTATTGCAAAATTTATTGCAAAAAAAGGAGAAGGCATCCACCACATTGCCTTTGCCGTTGATGATATTGTTGCAGAATTAGCCAGGCTAAAATCGGAAGGGTTTCAACTAATTAATGAAACTCCTAAAGATGGCGCTGATAACAAGCTGATTGCTTTTGTTCACCCCAAAGACACCAATGGCGTTTTGATCGAACTTTGCCAAGAAAAACCTTAAAATGAAATCTCCTCAATTAAACTGCGAAATTCATTGATGGTTTTCTGGTCTTTACTTCCAGTTAACAGTTGTAAACCTTTTTGTAAAATACTAACTGATTCCTCCTCTTTATTCTGAGCCTGTAATAACAAACCCAATTGGTAATAAGCTGGTATATAGTTACTATCCAT
Organism: Bacteroidota bacterium; assembly: GCA_947485745.1. Classification (GTDB taxonomy): domain Bacteria; phylum Bacteroidota; class Bacteroidia; order UKL13-3; family UKL13-3; genus B1. The sequence continues at coordinate 2,878 of CANKQY010000063.1, read as the reverse complement.
TTGTAAACAATCCCTCAAATACTTCTCAGCAACCTCATTTTGGTTCAAACCGATATATTCCATAGCCAAAGCATATAATATAAAGGTATCAGCCTCATTTTCGGTTAAGAATTGTAATAGTTTTTCTAATCGTTGTACTTGCATTTCGGATATTAAAAAATTCAGCTATTTTTGCAGACTCAAAAAAAAGGTATTTTTTGCTATTTATACTCTTTTTATGAAGGATTTTCCGAATTCAATAAAATAAATTATTATCATAAATGAAAATTTTAGTTTGTATGAGTAATGTTCCTGATACTACCACCAAGGTGACTTTTGCGGAGAACAATACCAAATTCAATACACAAGGGGTTCAATTTATTATTAATCCGTACGACGAATTGGCCTTAACAAGGGCTTTAGAAATTACCGAAAAACAAACAGGTACCGTTACAGTAATAAATGTTGGTTTGGCAGATACTGAGCCAAATGTAAGAAAAGCCTTAGCCATTGGCGCCCATGAAGCTGTAAGGATTAATGCAGAGCCATTAGATGCCTATTTTGTTGCGGAACAAATTGCCAATTATGCAAAAGGAGAAAATTTTGATGTGATTTTAACTGGCAGAGAAAGCATTGATTATAATGGTGGTATGGTTGCAGGACTTTTAGGAGAAATGTTAAACATGCCAAGTATCAATGTGATTACAGCCATTGAAATTGAAAACGGTATGGCACACCTTGAGCGAGACATTGATGGCGGTAGAGAAAAATTAGATTGTCCTCTTCCTTTTGTTGCCAGTGCACAAAAGGAATTAACTGACCCTCGTATCCCAAACATGCGCGGAATTATGGCTGCCAGAACCAAACCTTTAAAAGTGCTTGAACCTGCTGGATCGCAAGCAAACACGCTTACAACATCCTTTGAACTGCCTGCTCCAAAAGGTGCTTGCAAGTTAATTGATGTTGCCGATGCAGGAAAATTAATAGAACTATTGCACGCTGAAGCTAAGGTTATTTAATCCACTTAAAAATTACATTGATGAAAATTATAGTATTCGCAGAAAATCAGGACGGCAATTTCAAAAAATCGACTTTTGAGGCCATTTCTTATGCCGCACAAATTGCCGCCAATAATAATGGCCATGTTACAGCTGTTTCTATCGGTAATGTGGGCGCTGAAAAACTGGCAGAGCTAGGGAAATATGGTGCTGATCATATTGTTAGCTATGCACAAGAAATTTTTCATTCCTTTTCTGGTGAGGCTTACAGCAAAGCCCTCTCTCATGCTGCCAAAAGCTTAAACACTAACCTAATTATTGTTTCTAATACCTACAGCGGAAAAACAATTGCACCAAGAACTGCAGCGCAATTAAGTGCAGGTATTGTAAGTGGCGTGATCTCTTTCCCTGATATGCAAAATGGTTTTAAAGTGCGCAGAACAGTATTTTCAGGTAAAGCTTATGCAGATGTAAATGTAAATACTTCCCTTAAAGTATTAGCCATCACCCCAAATTCATTCGCAATTTTAGATCAACCAAAAACTGCAGCTATTGAAATAATGGATGCAGGTATTGGTAGCGAAAATGTGCATACTAAATCAATTGAAATTGCAAGAACAACTGGAAAAGTTGTTTTAACAGAAGCAGAATTGGTAGTGAGCGCAGGTAGAGGCATGAAAGGTCCAGAAAATTGGCACATGATTGAAAACTTAGCCGACATTCTTGGTGCTGCAACTGCTTGCTCTAAACCAGTAAGTGACATGCATTGGCGCCCACATAGCGAGCATGTTGGCCAAACTGGTATTACCATTAAACCTAACTTATATATTGCTATTGGTATTTCTGGTGCTATTCAACATTTAGCTGGGGTTAGCTCCAGTAAGGTTATTGTTGCCATCAACAAAGATCCAGAAGCACCCTTTTTTAAAGCCGCAGATTATGGTATTGTTGGAGATGCTTTCGAAGTATTGCCTCTAATAACTGAAGCTGCAAAAGCTTTTAAGTCGCAACAGGCTTAATCTACAGGTCAAAAACTTTGCAAAAACGCGTTAGTAAATTCTAACGCCTTTTTGCCCAAAGACCAATTCCTAAAGACTAAAGACCAACACCCAAAGACCAACGACCTTTTTTATTTATTTTGTTACATTGATCTAATTCACTTAATTCGTTCCAGAAAATAGTTGCATGAGCAGGGTTAAATTACACATTATTGGTTTAAGTACAGGACAAACAAGTGGTTCATATACGCTTATTTTAGGGGAAGAAAATAGCAATAGAAAATTACCAGTGGTAATTGGCAGTTTTGAAGCACAAGCTATAGCAATAGAAATAGAGAAAATTGTTCCATTTAGGCCAATGACTCATGATTTATTTTTGAACTTTTGTAAATCGTTCGAAATTCAAATTCATGAAGTGGTCATATATAGCCTCAACGAAGGTGTTTTTCATGCAAAAATGATCTGTGAGCACAATGGCGAAATTAAGGAAATTGACGCGCGTACATCCGATTCAATAGCCCTAGCAGTTAGGTTTAAATGTCCAATTTATACTTATGAAGAAATTATGAGCGCTGCTAGTGTTGAATTAAACGATGACCCAAATGATCCATTACAGGAAGTTGTAAATCCCGTAAATAAGCCAAAAACGACTGAGACAGAAAGAGAATATACAAAAATGACCCTCGAGCAATTACATACCATGCTAGATGCGGCAATTAATGTGGAGGATTACGCAACTGCGGCAAGAATCCGTGATGAAATACAAAGAAGAGAAAAATAACTATGGAAAAATACACCGGATTATTAGGCATTTTCCTTATCCTTGGAATAGCCTTCTTGCTTTCAAATAATAGGAAAGCCATCAATTACCGGTTAGTTTTCAGTGGACTTGGTATTCAATTA
>CANKQY010000062.1 GCA_947485745.1 Bacteroidota bacterium | reverse complement strand
GGTGATGTGGAGAAGGCTTCTGGCAACTACCGGTCACTGAGCCTGCCGAAGTGTGGTCACTGAGCCTGTCGAAGTGCGGTCACTGAGCCTGTCGAAGTGTTATGCGGGCTAGCAGAAATTTTCATTTAAGGAATACTAAGTCATCCCATTGAAGCAGGCTTCGACAAGCTCAGCCACCGGGCTATTCGACAGGCTCATATCCCGGGCTATTGGACAGGCTCGGATACCAGGTATTGATTGATTTTTATAATCAATCAATATCCCAAGCCAAAATTTCCAGCCTATTTCCTAATTAAATGCTAGAAGCCAGTTGCCAGCAGCTAGAGGCCTCTCCCCTACCTATTCTCAAAAACCAACTGATTATTCTTATCTAAAATCAGCTCAATAGAAGAATCTTTTTTGATATTACCCATCAAAATTTCTTTCGATAACTCATTGAGAATTTTGCGTTGCAAAACGCGCTTTAGTGGTCTTGCGCCATATTGTGGATCATAGCCCAATTGAGCCAACCAATCTAAGGCTGCATCGGTGGCGGTGAAACTTATTCCTTGTTCGTTTAGTTTGCCTATGATGTCTTTTAGTTGAATATCAACTATGCTTCTTACATCCTCACGAGTGAGCGGTGTAAACATAATTACATCGTCTATCCTATTTAAAAACTCTGGTCGGATAGTGCGTTTTAATAACTCCATAACATTTACTTTGGCTTCGGCCATTAGCTCTTCTTTGTTGTTATCATTATAGGTTTCAAACTTCTCTTGAATAAGCGGTGAACCAATGTTGGATGTCATGATGATAATGGTATTTTTAAAATTGGCCATCCTACCTTTGTTATCGGTTAGCCTTCCATCATCTAATACTTGCAACAAAATATTGAATACGTCTGGATGCGCTTTTTCTATTTCATCTAATAGCACCACGCTGTATGGTCGGCGACGAATGGCCTCTGTTAACTGACCACCATCTTCGTAACCAACATAACCTGGAGGCGCACCAATTAAACGTGATACAGTGTGTTTTTCTTGGTACTCACTCATGTCTATTCGCACCAAAGCATTTTCTTGGTTGAATAAAAACTCGGCAAGTGCCTTAGCTAATTCTGTTTTACCAACGCCTGTTGTACCTAAAAATATGAATGAACCTATTGGTCTTTTTGGATCAGACAAACCTGCTCTGTTTCTTCTAATGGCATCGCTGATGGCAACTATTGCCTCCTCCTGACCAATCACTCTTTTGTGCAATTCATCTTCTAGCTTGAGCAATTTTTCGCGCTCACTTTGCAACATCCTAGTAACTGGCACACCTGTCCAACGGCTAACCACATCTGCGATATCTTCACTATCTACTTCCTCCTTCACCATTGCTTTATCGCCTTGTTGGGCTTGCAATTTTTCTTTGAGCTCAATTACTTTGGCCTCTGACTCTTTGATTTTACCGTAGCGTATTTCGGCAACCTTACCAAAATCTCCAGCACGTTCTGCATGATCTGCTTCTACTTTTAAATTTTCAATTTCTTGCTTGGCAACTTGAATACCATCTACGATAATTTTCTCACTTTGCCATTCGGCTTTTAAGGTATTACGCTCACTTTGCAAGTTGGCCAATTCTTCGCTGAGCGATTTTACCTTTTGGGTATCCCCCTCACGTTTGATGGCCTCACGTTCAATCTCCAATTGCATGATACGCCTATCCAACTGATCCAATTCTTCTGGCACTGAATCAATTTCTAATCGCAATTTAGAAGCAGCCTCGTCCATTAAATCGATGGCCTTGTCGGGTAAAAAACGATCTGATATATAACGTTGCGATAACTCAACAGCAGCAATGATTGCTTCGTCTTTGATACGCACTTTGTGATGTACTTCATAGCGCTCTTTTAATCCACGTAGAATAGAAATTGCCGATTCGGTATCTGGCTCTTCTACATACACTTTTTGAAACCTACGTTCCAATGCTTTGTCTTTTTCAATATAACGTTGGTATTCCGCTAAGGTAGTTGCGCCAATAGAACGCAGTTCTCCACGAGCCAAAGCAGGCTTGAGAATATTGGCTGCATCCATAGCTCCTTCTCCACCCCCACCAGCTCCAACCAAGGTATGAATTTCATCTATGAACAAGATAATTTCTCCATCGGCTTGGGTTACTTCTTTTACAACCGATTTCAATCTTTCTTCAAACTCTCCTTTGTATTTAGCCCCAGCAATTAAGGCCCCCATATCCAATGAAAATACGCGTTTACTTTTTAAATTTTCAGGCACATCACCATTTACAATTCTATGTGCAAGGCCTTCTGCAATGGCTGTTTTACCCACGCCAGGCTCTCCAATTAAAACGGGGTTATTTTTTGTTCTACGAGATAGAATTTGCAACACCCTCCTAATTTCTTCATCTCTTCCAATAACAGGATCTAATTTACCTCTTTGAGCCAATTCATTTAGGTTCTTGGCATATTTATTCAGGGCATTGTATTGTGCTTCGGCATTTTGCGAATTAACGGTTGAGCCACCATGCAATTCTTTGATAGCGGCTTTTAATCCTTTTTCATTGAGACCAGCATCTTTTAATAAAGTAGCAATAGGATCATTAACTGTTAGTAGTGCTAACAATAAATGTTCTACAGCTACAAACTCATCGCCAAATTCTTTGAGTGAGTTTTGAGCTTTCACCAACACTTGATTGGCAGCACTAGAAAGGTATAAACTAGCATCGCCAGAAACCTTTGGATAAGATTGCAAAATAGCATCCAAGGCTTGGTTCAGGCGAACAATATTGGTACCAACTTTTTTAAGCAAAAAGCCAATAGTTTGCAAATCAATTTCAAGCAAACTTTTAAGTAAATGTCCGGTTTCGATAGAAGAATGAGAAAAACCATTGGCAATTTGTTGTGCTTGCTGAATAGACTCTTGCGACTTGATGGTGAAATTATTTAAGTTCATAAAAAAGTTTGATTATAATTTTGGTTCAAACAGCAAACAAATCATAAAAGCCATTATTCTGTTTGAACCCAAAAGCACAAGAAAAGCACCAAGGCCAAAAAATAGAAAAATTGGCACTTAAGCCTTTCTGAAACAAGCAATAACAGCCGAAATGGCGCATAAAAAAAGGTCCCGAAGGACCTTTTAATGACAAATTTTCTAGTTTAGTTACTCTTTGAATTGTATCCAATTGAGATACCAATTCTAAATCCATTCTTATTGGGCAAGGTAGAAAAAATATTCACAGGTATATTTAATTTTCCTGATTTAAGTGTCTTTCCAACACCAAACACCAGAGATGAACCAAGTCCCATATCCCCATTACTATTCATTCTTTTTTCTAGTTTAACATTTGCTTGATTCAATTCTTCCAATTGCTTTTCGGTATAATAAGATCCATTATAATAACCCATTTGAGCATATTTTGTTAAGTTAAAGGATGGACCAATCGCTAGCTCCCAGCCATTTTTTGTATTTCTAAAACCATTTAATAAGGCAACACTTGGAATAAACATTTGCTGATCAATTCCAGATACAGTTGGAATAATTTCAAATAATGCTTGGTAATTGCCTTCGTTTAAATATTGGAATTCAAATTGGTATCCAAACTGAAACATGGCTGGGTAGGCGTCAAATCCGCCAGTTTCAGTAGATTGTTGTAGGATATCTGCAGTTTTACCAAAAATAAAGGAATAACCAAAACGCGGACCTTGCAAATTTAAATGCTCTTTAGTTGGGTTATTGATGGCATTTTCGTAATTAAATTTCTTGGTTAATCTTGCTAATTCCACCTCATCATTTGGCTTATCAAACATTTTACGAATACTAATTGCCGTCATGTTTTGCAATTCAGTAGGCAGATTTAAAAACTCCATAACAGTAGTTTTTTCAACTGAACTTTTTTGTATGTTAATCAATCTAAAAGTTAGGATAATGGTTTGTCCGTATAGTTCTGCGCTACCAGTATACATGTAATCGGTTTTTATTAAATTACCCATTTCCATTAAGCACATTTTACCATAACAATTATTGATATTGAGTTTATTTTTATCAATTAAATAAGCAACATCATACCGGTCGGTAACATCATATAAATCGAGCTTCTCCAACTCTATTCTTACTAAATTTCCCATTTGAGTTGGATCAAACGGAAGACCTTTTGTATCTATGTTTAATACGGTGAGTGTTGGTTTAGAATTTACGGTTTGAGCCGACACCGAATTTGAAAGCAATAGGTATAATCCCATACAAATTACTGCAAAATAATTTACTTTTTTCATGTTATTTTTTATTAATTGATGTGGCAAAAATGAAGGATAAAATTGGCGTGCTAAAACGGATTTACAGGTCATAAAACAAAATCAATTGAAAGAATTGCAATAGTTAATTTGAATAGATTTATTGGTTCAAGGAATTTGCATTTTGCGATAATTAGTTTTGAATAATTGCATAAAAAGCAAATCTATTTTGACTAAAAAGCTAAATTTTATAAAAGAAATTGCCAATTATCTTTAGATAGAAGTGTTTTGAAAAACTATATTCGCGGTTTATACTATAAATATGGATTTAATAGCCAGTCGTGTTTTCAATATAAATGAGCCTCAAACCATTGCTATGTCGAAAAAGGCAAGAGAATTAATGGCAACTGGTGTTGATGTGGTAAACTTAAGTTTAGGAGAGCCAGATTTTATCACTCCAAAGCACATTAAAGACGCAGCCATTGAGGCAATCAATAACAACTTCACTTATTACACACCGGTTGCAGGCATCCCAGATTTAAGAGAAGCCATATCCAAGAAGTTTTTAAGGGATAATAACCTCCATTATGCACCCGATCAAATAGTGGTTTCAACAGGTGCAAAGCATGCCATAATGAACGCCATAATGGCCATTATCAATGAAGGCGACGAGGTAATTATACCTACACCTTATTGGGTTAGCTATTCAGAAATGGTGAAGCTAGTAGATGGCGTTCCTGTTTTTATTGCTGCGCCATTGGCTCAAAACTATAAAATTATTGGTGAGCAATTGGAAGCAGCTATTACGCCAAAATCGAAAGTCTTTTTGTTCTCCTCTCCGTGCAACCCAACTGGATCGGTTTATAGTTATGAGGAATTAGCAGATTTAGTAAAGGTTTTTGAAAAGCACCCTAATATTTACATCATTTCGGATGAAATTTATGAGTACATTAACTTTGTTGGGAAGCATGAAAGTATTGGCACTTTTGAAAGCATCAAAGACCGCGTAATTACCGTCAATGGCCTATCCAAAGGCTTTGCCATGACGGGTTGGCGATTAGGTTACATGGGCGCACCAAAAAGCATTGCCCAGGCCTGCGAAAAGATACAATCTCAATTCACTAGTGCTACAAGTAGCATTACCCAAAAAGCTGCGGTTGTGGCATTGAATGGCAGTCTTGAACCAAGCATGGAAATGGTTAAGGCATTTCATAGGAGGAAAGAATTGATGGAGAAAGGTTTGGCAAGCATTCCAGGAATTTTGAACAACCAACCTGAAGGAGCATTTTATTTTTTTCCAGATATTTCTCATTATTTGGGCAAACAATTTGAAGGGCAAATAATAGAAACGGCCACCGATTTATGTATGTATTTATTGAACCATGGCCATGTTTCTATGGTTACAGGCGAAGCTTTTGGCAATCCAAATTGCTTAAGAATCAGCTATGCAGCTTCAGATGAAAAATTAACAATTGCCATTGAGAGAATTAGAACTGCTTTAGCTAAATTGGCCTAAAATTAATTGAAAGAAATTTTCTATGAAAAACGCTATAAAGAAATTTGAAGGATTAAAGGTATTGGTAATTGGAGATGTGATGATTGATGCCTACCTAATTGGTCATGTAGAAAGAATATCACCTGAAGCACCAGTGCCGGTTGTGGCGGTTGAAAGAAAAGAATACCGCCTTGGTGGAGCTGCCAACGTAGCTTTAAATTTAGTTGCTCTTGGAGCTAAACCCATTTTATGTTCGGTGATAGGTGAAGACCTAAATGGCAATGATTTATTGGTATTGCTAGAAAATGCTGGCGTTTCGAGTTCTGGTATCATTAGATCTAAAGAGAGGCAAACCACCACTAAAACCAGGGTGATGGCCCAAAATCACCAGATGATTAGAATAGATAATGAACAAACCGACGTTATCAGCGAATATGATAGTTATGTTTTAAGTCAGAGAATTATCAATGATTTATTGCCAGCGGCAGATGTGGTATTATTTGAGGACTATGATAAAGGTGTAATTTCTCTTGGATTAATTGAACAAATTGTTCAGCATGCACACAAACATAAAATTAAGATTGTGGTTGATCCAAAGAAAAGAAACTTCATCAACTACAAAGGCGTTGACTTGTTTAAGCCAAACCTGAAAGAACTGCGTGATGGCTTTAAAAAAGATGCTGATCCAAATGACCCAGCTACATTTGAAATGGCAGTAAGTGATTTGATGAAGGTAATGGAACTCAAAAATATTATGGTTACTATGAGCGAGAGAGGAGTTATGATAAGTGATGGCGTTAAATTTGAATACATCCCTGCACATATCAGAAAGATTGCAGACGTAAGCGGCGCAGGAGATACAGTAATCTCTGTAGCCTCATTGTGCGTGGCATTGGGGTTAAGTAACAAAGAAATTGCTGCTTTATCAAACCTTGCTGGAGGCCTAGTTTGCGAAGAGGTTGGCGTGGTGCCGATCAACATCACCCGCCTCGCCGAAGAAGCCGCTAAACTCTGAGGTAGAAAGGGTGGTTTTTACACAAAGCAACTAAGTAACGATTTTAGTATTTTCGTTAAATTATTTTTTCTTTTGTTAAAGAAAAAATAATGCATTTTATTTTTAAGCGTAAAAAAAAAAAATTGTTGCTTTGTTTCTTTGTAGTGAAAACTACCTTAAAACAGGCATTACAATCTTACTTGGGCGGGAAGCATCGTGGTAGATGTTGATTTCGCATGGCACAAAATCATTATCTGTGCAATGGTAAATATCTACAAATTGCTGCGGGTTTCTATCCACTAAAGGAAACCAAGTACTTTGAATTTGAATCATTACCCTATGACCTTTTTTAAAGGTATGTGCAATATCTGGTAGGTTAAATTTTACCTGAGTAACTTGGTTTGGAAGAAAAGCTTCGGGTGTTTCAAAACTGTTTCTATACCTGCCTCTCATCACTTCTCCCCTAACCAACATTTGGTAAGCATCCATCATATAATTACTACCATTTCCTTTGCCAACCAAAGTTGTATCATAGGTAAATCCATCAGGAAAAACATCAATAACTTTTACAATAAAATCTGCATCGGTAGTAGAAATAGCAACTTGCAAATCTGCTGTTAAGGTACCAGCAACTGTTAAATCCGCAGAGAGCACATCGCCCGTAAAACTCAATACATCTGGTCTCCGAGAGGCAAAACGCTGGTCATCGGTCATGTATTCGCGGGTTCTGCCGGTATGCACATCTTCGGTGTAAGGAACAGGTTTATTGGGATTGCTAGTATAGCTACTAAACGAATTCACTACTGGCGATACGGCTTGGCTCAAACCGCCATTATTGTTTAGATAAAATTCTCTTGAAGTTGATTCTTTTGGAGGCCAATTTGCAAAGCCATGCCAAGCGTTTTCTCCCGTAAAAAAGATATTTGCTTCCGCTATATTTTGGTTCGAACCAACTCCTTTTAAATGGTATTGAAAAAAGGGTATTTCAAAATTTTGTTGGTAGTATTGAGAGGTGTTTGAACCAAAACGAACATTTCCTAAATACGAGCCATCGCTCCTACTCCATCCTCCATGAAACCAAGGGCCCATTACCAATTTATTTTCTATACCAGGATTTTGCTTTTCAATCGACTCATATAATCGCCAAGCACCAAAGCAATCTTCGGCATCAAACAAACCACCTACTACTAGCATAGCGGGCTTTATATGATAGCATGCACGGCGAGCATCGCGAGCTTTCCACCATGAATCATAATTAGGATGTAACAACAAATCGTTCCAAAATTTGATGCTATCACCCATTAGTTTGCTGAAGTTTGAAACGGCTCCAGTTTCTAAATAAAATTTGTAATCGTCTTGGGTATTGTATTTAATAAGATTGCGCGGACCAATAGTTGTAGGTTTTGGGCGTGGCTGACCAAAGCCCGAATAAAATCTAAATGCATCATGAATCATGAGGGCGCCATTGTGGTGAAAATCATCGCCCATATACCAGTCGGTTACGGGTGCTTGGGGACTAACTGCTTTTATTGCTGGATGTCCGCTAAGGGCAGCCATAGTTGCATAAAAACCTGGGTATGAAATACCAAAAACTCCTACCTTTTTATTATTCCCTTTTATATTTTTTACAAGCCAATCAACACCATCATAAGTATCGCTTGCCTCATCAATATCTTGCTTAGATTTCTTGTTTGCGTTAAACGGACGAACGTCTTCAAATTCACCTTCGCTCATCCACCTGCCGCGAACATCTTGAATAACGATGATATATTTCTCTTTTAGGTATTCTTTCCAATAAGTTCCATATAACCTTGACGAAAATTTACCCTCGCCATAAGGAAAACAGGCATAAGGAGTTCGGTTCAGCAAGATGGGATGCTTTTCTGATTGGTCTTTGGGTGCGTATATAGCGGTAAATAATTTGACCCCATCGCGCATTGGAATCATTGCCTCTGTTTTGGTGTAATTTTCTTTGACCCAATTTTCATCTATAACTTGGGCATTACAAATTTGAACAAGCCAAAAAAAAACGATGCTTAGTTTTATTTTCATACTTTATAAATATTGCGATGAATTACAAAATATATTAAAAAAATAAAGCTAGAATTTATTCTTCCACATCATGCTTTCAATAGGCTTTACCGTTCTTTTGTTATATTTAGCATCTTTTTTGGCATTATACAATGTTTCAATTTCGCCATCAACTACAAAATAAATCAATTGCCCAATAGGCATGCCAGCATAAATTCTAACTGGCTGGGCGCATGAAATCTCTAGGGTCCAAGTATTACAAAAACCAACATCCCCTTTTCCTGCTGTTGCATGTATGTCAATTCCTAATCTACCTGTGCTACTTTTTCCTTCTAAAAATGGCACATGCTTATGTGTTTCTGTGTATTCGGCTGTAACACCTAAATAAAGGGTATTTGGTTGCAATACAAACCCCTCTTGAGGAATTTCAAAGGTATCAATTTTATTGTGCTCTCGGGCATCTAAAACCCTGTCCTTATAAGTGGCTAGATGCCTACCTAAATGAACGTCGTAGCTATTGGTTCCCAGGCATTCTTTCCTAAATGGTTCAATTAAAATATTGCCAAGTTCTATTTCTTCTAGTATTTTTTTATCTGAGATAATCATGGGTTCAAAATATTAAGCAAATTAAAGACTTAGAAATCCAATCAAAAAAATTATTTTGCTAACCTTCAATTAACAATTTAAGAAATGGATAAAGCAGCAGAGTGAGGCACCCCGACTATGGTTTAGGCTTAGTAGTAAATGTAAAAGGCACTTATTATCAAATTACTTTTGTGGAAGAGGGTAAAAAAGGGCACTCAACAAAAGTTAAGTGCCCTTTTTTTATTCAAGGTATGTTAGGAATTAATCCAATTTACATTCTACCCTGCGGTTATTAGACTTACCAATTTTAGAGTTATTGTCATCTAGTGGACTGTCTTTACCCATGGATAAGATGGCAATTCTTTCTTTTGAAACTCCTCTAGATTGAAGGTATTCTGAAACTGCATTTGCGCGTTGTTCTGATAATTTTTTGTTATAACTGGCGCTACCATCATCATCTGTGTAACCTTTTAAACTAATCTTATAATTAGAATTATTTCTTAAAATCACTGCAATGGTATTAAGACTTTCATATGCTTTTGCATTCAATTGATAAGAATTATAGGCAAAACGAATTGGATTCATTTCAACCAAAATTTCATTTTTCAATCGGTACTTTTCATCATCACTTAAGCCTTTGCTTGCACCACTAGTTCTGCTTGGCGCAGTGGTTCCTGAATTACTTTTGGCTTTAGGAGTTGATGGTCCTTCTTTAGGTTCCTCACCTTGAATAACCAAAGTATTCCCGTTTACATGAGCAGCCACCACTGAATCACTTTCCTTTGAAACAACCTCTTCTTCTACAGAAGGGCAACCATTGTTTGAAAATAGGCCGGCCACATCTGGACATTTGTCGTATTTGTCAACTATACCATCATCATCTGAATCTTTGATACCCGGTTGGTTCATCATTTTTTGGAATTTGGTTTGAACCGAATCATTGATAGATTTAATAGCATTATTAACCTGTTCATTGATTTTGGTTTCCATTTTATCTACCCTGTTGTCTTGCCAAGCTAGGGTACGATCAACGTGCTTGCTCCTGCCAAAAGCATATTTTAACCCAAGTGATGTTTTAATCATTTGGTCTGAACCAGATCCATAATCATAACCATCCCAAGCATCTGTATTAATTGAAACATATTCACTCATTAGGTTCAAACACCAATTATTATTAATGTGGTATCTTAAACCCAATCCAATACCTAATTGAATTGAGTTTCCACTGGTTTTATTAAAAACCGCATCATCGGCAATAAACTTTCTTTCAGCTTCATATGCACCACTGGCAATACTTGCACGAGCATATGGAACAAATTTGTATTCTTTGGTTCGTAACGAACGTTTTAAATCAATATTTCCACCTAAGGTTATAAAAGATACGCTCGACTCATAATACTCTGTTTTATTGGCGCCTGTCATTTTACCTTTTTCATAACCTAAATCCATACTGAACATGGGACTAAAAAAGTAATTTACATCCAATCCCACCGCAAGGTCAAATTTAGTTTTACCACCATTCAACCCACTAGGATCACTAGCAGAAACACCTGGCGACAATAAATCATAAGATGTGTACTTTAAATCATATAAGTGTGTGACTTTTAAACCCAATGAAAACCTATTTAACCCAGGCGTTTCCCCTCCAGGGTTTTCAGTTTGCAATGTGGCGGCAGGAACTGTCTCCTGCGCGCACAATGGCAAATATCCTAGAATACTCATTCCTGCTAATAAAAAGGCTTTCTTAAGGTTCATCATTTCTTTTATTGAGGCCATTGATTGATTTAATTTTTTCATGTTAGTGTTGTTTAATGATTGGTCAATTTTCCTGGTTGTCATTATTTAGCTATGATAATAGGTTTAACCATGAATCTATTGCCATTCTCTAGTTTCACAAAATAAGTGCCTGGAGAGAAATCAACCACATTCATTTCCATTAAATCGCGCTCTGCCTCAAATACCATTACCTCTTTTCCTAACATATCCATAATGGTAATTTTTGATCCTTTCAACTCTATTCCTTTGAGTTCAATAAAGAACGCTCCAGAACTTGGGTTTGGATAAACTGTGAACAGATCTTTTTCTTTTACTAATGTATTTACAGAAGTTGCACCAATTTGGTATGGATCACTTCCGTTTTGGCAACCACTAGTATTTCTTACCACTACACCATATGAACCAGATTGAGGAACAGTATAAGTTTTGCTGGTTGCACCTGCAATCAACACACCATTTCTATACCATTGGTAGCTTGCGTAATCTTTCTGAGTTGACAATACACTTGCAGAAACTCTAACAATCTCTGGTTTGTCTGGAACCGGGTAAACCGTAATTACAAATGTTCCAGTGCTTACACAACCCATGGTATCAAGGAATGAGGCTGTAATAGTATGTGCGCCAGTTCCAGATAAGATAGGATCAAACGTAATTTTGTCTTTCTTAATGCCTGGTCCGCTAAATGTAAACCTAGCTTGCCCTCTACTTAAATCAATGGTTCCATTGTCTTGACAGATTTCAAATGATGGGAAAGTATCTATAACAACAACTGGCAAAATAACTATTTTGAAGCTAGTAGTAATTTTGTTTCCAGATGCATCTGTTAACTCAAATGTATTGGTTGTTGAACCAACTGGGAAAGTTGAGCCAGATGCCAAACCTGCTGTTTGTATTACTGTTATATTTCCAATTCCGCAATTGTCTGAACCAATTGGCGTTGCATAAGCAACAACATCGTTACAATATCCTAGAACTTTATCAGTAGGTACATTCAATAATACTGGCTTAATTGTATCTAGCACTGTTATTACCACATCAGCAACACTTTCATTGTTGGAAGCATCCCTTAAAGTAAACTGAATAATGTTTGCTCCCGTGTTATCGCAATTGAAGTTCGACTTACTAATTGCCCTGGTTTTAATACCAACGTTATCAGTTGAACCATTGTCAACGGAAGCGGCAGTAATACTTGCAGAACCTGATCCATTCAAATAAATGGTAATGTCCTTAGCAATTAATACAGGCACCATTGTATCACGCACATAAACATTCACATTCACTGTTTTAGCATTGCTACTAGCGTCAGTTGCTGTGAAGGTTACCACGTTTAATCCTAGGTTAGTTCCGTTGAAGCTAGTTTTACTCAAAGCCAATGATGAAATGCTACAATTATCATTCGTACCATTGTCAATTTCGGCCGGAGTTAAGGTAACATTTCCAGAAGCATTTAAATAGATATTTAAGTTATTGGTAACAGCAACAATTGGTTTCAAGGTATCAAGTACCGTGATGGTAACATTCACACTTGCTGTGTTACTGCTTGCATCAGTTCCTGTGAATACTACAGTATTTACTCCCAAATTGCTACATCCAAAATCAGATTTAGAGAGTGCTAATGAACTCAAAGTACAATTGTCGCTTGAGCCATTGTTTACTTGTGCAGTAGTTATACTGCTTGTTCCAAATTGATTTAAATATACAGTAAGGTTTCGACCAATAACATTAGGAATTATGGTATCAGCAACTGTTATAGTAGCCAGAGCGGTTCCAATATTTCCAGATGCATCATTGATAGTTAAGGTAACAGTATTGGCTCCTATGTTTGCACAAGTGTAGTTATACTGACTTAAATTAATCCCTGTAATACCTACATTGTCTGTTGAACCATTGTTTACCTCAGCAGCAGTTATGCTAGCTGTTCCAGAGGCATTTAAATAGATGGTTCTATTCTGAGCAATGGCAATCGGACGCATGGTATCTAACACATTTACATTCACACTCACCGCTCTAGAATTTGAGCTATTATCTGTTACTGTAAATGTTACCAAGTTCAATCCTCTATCAGCACCTGTAAAGGCAGTCTTACTCAAGGTTAAACTTGCAATTGTACAATTATCGCTTGAACCATTGTTAACCATAGCTGTGGTTAGCGTAGCATTGCCAGAAGCATTCAAATAGATATTTAAATTGTTGTTGATAGCTGGCAAAGGCTTAACAGTATCTTGAACCGTAATAGTTGCATTAACTGTTCTAAAGTTACCGCTTCCGTCTGTTACAGTGAGTACCACATTGCTTGAACCTAAATTACTGCAATCATAGTTTGTTTTAGATAAGCTAATAGTGCTTATGCTGCAATTATCTGTTGAACCATTGTTAACCTGAGTAGTGCTCAATGTGGCAACACCTAATTGGTTTAATTGTAAGGTTACATTCTGAGCAAAAGCTACTGGCTTAATGGTATCTAATACATTCACATTAGCACTTGCTGTGGTTGAATTTC
Source organism: Bacteroidota bacterium (assembly GCA_947485745.1). GTDB lineage: Bacteria > Bacteroidota > Bacteroidia > UKL13-3 > UKL13-3 > B1. The sequence continues at coordinate 2,421 of CANKQY010000062.1, read as the reverse complement.
CAGAAGCATCACTTACAGTTAGTATTACATTATTTAAACCAAGACTTAAACAATTAAATGTGGTTTGGTTCAAACTTAAACCAGTAACACCAACATTGTCTGAAGATCCATTATTTACTTGTGATGCAGAAACACTTGCAGTACCTGCAGCATTTAAATAAGCTGTAACATTCTGAGCAATTGCTATTGGACGAACACTGTCGATAACAATTATATTAACACTTACAACTCTGCTATTACTACTTCCATCAGTAACCGTAAAACTAATTACATTCAAACCGCGATCTGCACCAGTATAAGCTGTTTTGCTTAATACTAAACTTGAAATGCTACAATTATCTGTTGAGCCATTATTAACTGCAGCAGTTGTTAATGTTGCATTGCCAGATGCATTCAAGTATAGGTTTAAATTGTTATTGAAAACCACTGTAGGCTTAATGGTATCAATTACAGTAATGGTTGCATTGGCAGTTCTAAAATTACCACTACCATCTGCTACCGTTAACACAACACTGTTTGAACCAAGGTTTGTACAGTTATAGGTGGTTTTCGACAAGCTCAAGGTAGCAATGCTACAATTGTCTGAAGAGCCATTGTTAACCTGACTAGCAGCTAGGTTAGCATTACCAGATGCGTCTAGATATATACTTAAGTTTTGGGCAACAATTAATGGCTTAATAGTATCCAAAACAGTTATTGTAGCGCTTGCTGTTCTGATATTACCAGATGCATCGCCTACTGTTAAGATTACATTGTTTGTACCTACATTTAAACAATTGAATGAGGTTTGGCTCAAGCTTAATGTTGTTATGCCAACATTATCTGTTGAACCATTGTTAACCTGAGCAGCAGTAATGCTAGTGGTACCAGAAGCATTTAGGTAAGTAGTTACGTTTTGTGCAATGGCAATTGGTCGAACTGTATCGATAACAATTACATTCACATTTACAATACTTGCATTGCTGCTTCCATCAGTTACGGTAAATGTTACCACATTCAATCCTCTGTCAGCGCCAGTAAAGGCAGTCTTACTGAGGGTTAAGCTTGTAATTGTGCAATTATCTGTTGAACCATTATTAACGGCAGCAGTTGTTAATGTTGCATTGCCAGAAGCATTTAAGTACAGGTTCAAATTGTTATTAAATAAAACATTAGGCTTAATGGTATCAATAACTGTGATGTTAGCATTGGTAGTTCTAAAATTACCACTACCATCAGTTACAGTTAACACAACACTGTTTGAACCAAGATTAGTACAATTAAAAGTAGTTTTACTTAACAACAAGGTAGCAATGCTACAATTATCTGTAGAACCATTGTTAACCTGACTAGCAGCTACACTAGCATTACCTGTTGCATCTAAATATATACTTAAGTTTTGAGCAACAATTAATGGCTTAATAGTATCTAAAACAGTTATTGTGGCAGATGCCGTTGCATTATTACCTGATGCATCACTAACAGTTAATACAACAGCATTTGAACCAAGATTGGTACAATTAAATGCTGTTTTACTCAAGGTTAAATTAGTTACGCCAACATTATCTGTTGAGCCATTGTTCACTAAGGCTGCAGTTACATTGGCATTACCAGTTCCATCTACATAGATAGTCCTGTTTTGTGCTATGGCAATTGGTTTCACTGAATCAATAACAATAATGTTTACAGATGCTGCACGACTATTTAAACTTCCATCAATTACAGTAAATGTAACCACATTTAAGCCTCTGTCTGTTCCTGTAAATGCAGTTTTACTCAATGTCATATTTGCAATTCCACAATTATCACTTGAACCATTATTAACCATTGCTGTAGTTAATGTAGCATTACCAGTAGCATTTAAATAAAGATTTAAGTTATTAGAGAATGCTATTAGTGGCTTAATGGTATCTAAAACAGTAACCACTGAATTCACTAATCTAAAGTTACCACTAGGGTCAGTTACGGTAAATGTAACATTGTTTAAACCAAGATTTGTACAATTGAAACTAGCTTTTGATAGCGTTATTGAAGCAATGCTACAATTATCAGATGAGCCATTATTAACTTGAGAAGTTGTTAAACCAGCTAAGCCATTTCCATCCAAATAAATAGTAGGATTTTGAACTGCTGCTATTGGCTTAATGGTATCTAACACAGTAATGGTAGCGTTTGCTGTTGCACTATTTCCTGTTATATCCATTACTGTTAAGATTACACTGTTTGATCCAATGTTGCTACAGTTGAAGGCAGTTTTACTTAAACTCAAAGTAGTTACACCAACATTATCTGTTGAACCATTGTTTACTAACGTAGCTGTTACACTTGCATTGCCAGTTCCATCCAAATAGATGGTTCTGTTTTGCGCTATGGCAACTGGCTTCATGGTATCCATTACATTCACGGTAATGCTTGCAATTCTTGAATTGCTGCTATTATCTG
>CANKQY010000061.1 GCA_947485745.1 Bacteroidota bacterium | reverse complement strand
CGCTCGCGTCATGGTGAGCATGTCGAACCATGTCGAACTAAGGTTTAAAACCAATCCTTTTTCTTTTAGAATTATCCTTTGGTGAATTGACCTTCATCAAATAAGATAATGCATCATTAATGTCTGTGAATTGCACGTTGAAGCGATATTCTAAATCCATTAACTTTTTGCTTAAATCTTTATGACTAATAGCAAATTATCTTATAAGTACAAAAGTTCTCATGATCCCAATATTAACCTCAATTGCTTTATCGGAATTTAAAACTCCAGATAGCATTGCCAGACCTTGTTCTGTAAAAGCATATGGTAAATACTTTCTATGTTTTCCTCTTTCATTCTTTAAGGTTTCATTTTGAAACCTTAAAGAATTACTCTTTTCATTTGTGACGAGTTCTTCCCATTTAATTTGGGTAAGTTGAAATATAAAATCATCAGGAAATCTTGAAATATTTCTCTTAACAGCAAGGTTTAAACTTTTGGTTTGAACTTGATACAATTCAGCTAAATCATGATCTAACATGACTTTAGTTCCTCTTATTTCATGAATTTTCTTCTTAATTAATTCAATTTGCATAATGGGGTAGATTATGCAACAAATAAAATAAAGTTAAAAGCTAACTAAAAGCACATGTTTATAAAATGAAACAATAAATCAGGTATGTAGGATTTTGAACCTAAAAATCAATTCAAAAACATGGTTCGTCATGGTTAGCCTGTCGAACTATTTCTCCAACACCTCGTACATATCACCCCTGCGGTCCTTCCAATTTAGCACAGTACCCGTATTTCTGGCACGCTCTAAAGCTGCTAAGTCCAAATCAGCAATTACTACAGTTTCAATATTGGTGCTACATTCTCCTGCTATCGCATCTGGTGGAAAAGCAAAATCACTCGGTGTATAAATTCCAGATTGAGCATAGTTGATGTCCATATTATCTACCGATGGAATATTGCCAATAGTACCTGCAGTTGCCACAAAAATTTGATTTTCAACCGCACGAGCTTGAGCACATATTTTAACCCTCAAATGCCCGTGTTTTTCATCTGTACTAAATGGCACAAACAAAATTTTGGCTCCTTTGGTACAAGCAATTCTTGCCATCTCTGGGAATTCAACATCATAACAAACATTAATAGCTACTTTACCACAATCTGTATTAAACACCTTGATTTCATTGCCAGGTTTTACGCCCCACCATTTACTTTCATTGCTAGTAATATGAATCTTGTATTGCTTTTCAAAAGTACCATCTCGCTTAAAAATATAAGAGATATTGTATAAATTTTCACCTTCAACTTGTAAATGGGTTCCAGCAATAATATTGATATTATACTCCATAGATAAGCGAGAAAATAGTTCGATATAATCTTCTGTATACTCATCTATTTTTCTAATACTATCTTCCGGACTCATGCTTTTATATTCATGCAATGAAAGGAGTTGTGTAGTAAAAAGTTCAGGAAACAAAACGAAATCTGATTTGTAGTTAGATGCCACATCCGTAAAGTATTCGCACTGTTGGGCAAATTCCTTAAATCCTCTGATCTTTCTTAATTCGTATTGGATACAACAAATACGAACCTTTTTCATCAATACACTGCGCTCTCTGATTTCTGGAACATAATCAAGGTTGATCCACTCAAGCAATAGCGCATAACCCTCACTCTCTGTATCCTCAGGCAAGTAATCTTTGATGATTCTTTGTATGGTAAATCCTTGTGATAGTTGAAAGGTAACAACTGGGTCCTTAAATTTCTTATCTACCACTCGTTTAATATAAGCTCTAATACCATAATCTTCTGAAAATTTATGAAAATTAGGAACCCTTCCACCAATAAAAATGCGTTTCAAGTTTTTCTCAACACACAATGTTTTGCGCATTTCATACAACCTTCTACCAATTTTTAATCCCTGATAATCGGGATGAACCATAACCTCAATGCCATACAAAGTATCACCTTCTTCATCGTGATTGGTAATTAATCCATTGTCGCAAATCTCTTTCCAACTATGATCGTCATCGTATTCATCCCAACTCACTATTAAACTACTGGCTGATCCTACAATCTTTCCTTCATACTCAATAATTTGCATGCCTTCAGGAAAAATTTTGTATTGACTTTCCAACATGTCAATGGTCCAAGGATCATTTTTTGGAAAGCAAACACGCGAGAGCTCCTTGATTTCATCCAAATCATGTCGTTCTGCCGTGCGCTCTATTAATTTTGGTTTTTTACTTGGTCTGGTTTTCATATGGGATTGCTATTAGCTCTTAGCCTTTGGCCTTTAGCCATTGGTTTAATCTAATTAAATGTTAATTATTATCGATAATACTCTATTTAAATTTAATATCCACAGGCTAATGACCTCCCTATTCATTTGAAGCCAACAGCCAAAAGCTAACAGCCAAAAGCTAACGGCCAACAGCTAAAAGCCAACAGCCCTACCTCAAATTATGCCACGCATTCACTACGTCATCATCATCATCTAAACGATCCAATAGCTTACCAAAATCCTCCTGTTGGTCTTCTGTTAATTCAACGGTAGTGGTTGGTACACGCAATAATTGGGCATTTACAATTTCAAATTTCCTATCCTCTAATGCTTTTTGCATGGCCCCAAATTCTGTAAATGGAACAGTTATAATAAAATGACCTTCGCCATCATCTTCCATTTCTTCCATGCCAAAATCTATCATTTCCAATTCAAATTCTTCAAGATTTATTCCTGCAATATTGATACTGAAAATTCCTTTGCGTTCAAACATAAAATCTAAACTACCTGAGGTAAGCATAGTGCCACCTGTTTTGTTCATGTGTGTGCGCAAATTGGCTATGGTACGCGTTGGATTATCCGTAGCAGTTTCAATGATTACTGCAACACCATGTGGTCCTTTTCCTTCGTAAACAATCTCTTCAAAATCTTTGTCTTGTTTGCTCGTTGCACGTGCTATTGCTGCGTCGATATTGGTTTTGGGCATGTTCAACGATTTGGCGTTGGCAATAATTACTCGCAATCGCGAATTACTATCTGGATCGCCAATACCACCACCAGCCTTAATGGCTATAGCAATTTCTTTTCCAATTTTAGTGAATGCCTGACTCATCTTGGCATATCGTGCAAACATCTTGTGTTTGCGTTTTTCAAATACTCTACCCATAACTAATTTAAATTCCTGTTTTGAATACTTGCAAATATAAGGGCCTTTAGCAAAGTTAAAAGGGCCAATTTTGAGGTATTTTCAATTACTTTTCCGAAATTGCAGCCATGGAACTTCAGAATGGTAAATTATTCATAGATCAAATGGGCAGGGAGGTTATAGTGCCTCAAGAGCCATTGCGCATCGTTTCTTTGGTTCCTTCTCAAACAGAGCTATTGTATTTTTTCGGTTTGAACCAAGAAATTATCGGGCAAACTATTTTTTGCATACACCCAGATGAAATGCACCAAATAAAGCCCAGAATTGGTGGTACCAAAAAAATGAACCTAGATAAAATTAGGGAATTAAAACCTAACCTCATTATTGGTAACAAGGAAGAGAATGAGCAATCACAAATAGAAATTTTGATGAAGGAGTTTCCAGTTTGGATGAGCGATATTCAAAACATTGACGATTCGCTAGATATGATTATCAAAGTAGGGGAGCTAGTTGGTAAAAAAGAACAAGCGCTCCGCCTTGAGCAGCAGATAAAACAAGGCTTTTTAGATTTGGTTCAAACCGAAAAAAGAAAAACTTGTGCTTATTTAATTTGGAGAAAACCATGGATGGCAGCAGGTGAAAATACCTTTATCAACGATATTTTAGCTAGATTGGGACTCGAAAATTGGGTCAAAAATCAGAATAGTCGGTACCCAAGTTTAGAAGATGAATGGTTCAAAACAAATCAGCCAGAAATCATATTATTGTCCTCCGAACCTTATCCATTTAAAGATATTCACCTCCAAGAATTGCAGAATTTTTGTCCAAATGCCCAAATTATTTTAGTGGATGGCGAAATGTTTAGTTGGTATGGGAGTCGTTTAAGCCTTGCCATTCCTTATTTTAGGACGCTTATTGACCAGTTTTAGATTAAATATGGATATTTATCCTCAGAATTTTTGATTTTTTGTGGATAGTCTTTCTTTAAGAATGAATAGTTTTGCTTGGTATTGGTTATTAATGCATGGAAGAGAATATAAACGATAATTTACCAGATAATATAGAGCCCGAAACTCCTAAGGAGTATCATATTTTAGCTGTAAATGGCTTGTATGAGAATTGGTTTTTGGATTATGCCTCCTACGTTATTCTGGAACGCGCGGTTCCTGCCTTGGATGATGGGTTAAAGCCTGTTCAGCGCAGAATATTGCATTCTATGAAGGAAATGGATGATGGTCGCTTTAATAAGGTAGCCAACATCATTGGGCAAACCATGCAATACCATCCGCATGGCGATGCTTCAATAGGCGATGCCATTGTTAATTTGGGTCAAAAAGAACTGCTTATAGAAACCCAAGGAAACTGGGGCGATTTTAGAACGGGTGATTCTGCAGCAGCACCCCGCTATATTGAAGCCAGGTTATCAAAGTTTGCTCTCGAGGTAGCTTTTAACAAGCAAACTACCCAATGGCAAAATTCATACGATGGCAGAAAAAAAGAGCCCGTTACCTTGCCAATGAAATTTCCTTTGCTTTTAGCGCAAGGAGTTGAGGGTATAGCTGTTGGTCTGGCTACTAAGGTAATGCCACATAATTTTTGCGAATTGTTGATTGCAAGTGTTGATCATTTAAAAGGAAAAAAAATTGAGTTATACCCTGATTTTGCAACCGGTGGAACTGTTGATGTAGCCAATTATAACCAAGGTAAAAAAGGTGGAAAAATAAGGGTAAGGGCAAGAATTGAAGAACTCGACAAGAAAACATTGTTTATTAAAGACGTGCCTTATGGTGTTACAACTACCCAATTGATTGATTCTATTATCAAGGCAAATGATTCTGGAAAAATAAAAATCAAAAAGGTAGTAGACAATACGGCCAAAGATGTTGAGGTAGAAATTCAGTTAGCACCCGGTGTTTCCCCAGATAAAACCATTGATGCCTTATATGCATTTACAGATTGTGAGGTGAGCATTTCGCCTAATGCCTGCGTAATTGCAGACGACAAACCAATTTTTATAGGGGTAGATGAATTGCTCAAGCTTTCAACCGAGAAAACCAAAGACTTGCTTCGCCAAGAATTGGAAATAAAAATGGCTGAACTCGAGGAGCAATGGCATTATAGCAGCATTGAAAAAATATTCATCGAGAAAAGAATTTACCGCGATATTGAGGAGAGCGAGAGCTTTGAAGAAGTAATTGATGTTATTTGGAAGGGTATGAACAAGTTTAAAAAATTGTTCAGAAGAGAGTTAACAGAAAATGATATCCTTCGCCTTACTGATATAAAAATTAAGCGTATTTCAAAATACGATTCTTTCAAAGCGGATGAATTGATGAAGGGTATTGAAGTACAACTTGAACAAGTTAAATTCGACCTCGACAATTTAAAGGCTTATGCCATTAAATACTTTGAGAACCTACTCAAGAAATATGGTAAAGGTAGGGAGCGTAAAACTGAGATAAGAACATTTGATACCATTGATTCAAAAACAGTGGCCATTGCAAATCAAAAGTTATATGTAAATAGGGCTGAAGGCTTTGTGGGTGTTGGTCTTAAGAAGGATGAGTACATTGCAGATTGCAGTGATTTAGACGACATCATTGTATTCCGTAAAGATGGAAAAATGATGGTTTGCAAGGTGCAAGAAAAAGCATTTGTGGGCAAAGACATTATCCATGTAGATGTTTTTCGTAAAAACGATGAACGCCGCATTTATAATGTGATTTACCTCGATGGAAAAACCAAAACCAGCTATGCTAAAAGGTTTCCAGTTACCGGCATCACGCGCGATAAAGAATATGATTTAACACAAGGCACAGCTGGTTCTAGAATTCTATACTTTACCGCCAATCATTCTGGTGAGGCCGAAGTGGTAAATATTACCTTGAGTCCGCTTAGCCATGCACGCAAACTTAGTTTCGATTTTAATTTTAGTGAACTAGCCATCAAGGGTAGAGGAGTTCAAGGCAATATTATAAGCAAATATTTGGTAAAAGGGATCAAACTTAAATCAAAAGGTATTTCTACATTGGGAGGTATTAACTTATGGTATGATGCTGCAATTGGAAGGATCAACACCAATGAACACGGTACTTTTTTAGGGAACTTTTTAGGCAGCGATCTCATTATTTCCATATACAAAGATGGCAATTATGAGTTAACCAATTTTGATGTGAGCAACCATTTTGAATATGAGCAATTACTTCATATTTCAAAGTTTAAACCCGATCGTGCTATAAACATTGTGTATTTTGATGCAAAGGCAAAACAATATTATATCAAGCGTTTCTTAATTGAAACACTCACCTTGAACAAGAAGTTTTTGTGCATTCCCGAAGAAAAAGGCAATTACATTTTAGTAGCAACCGATTTTAAAAATCCAATTGTTATTTTAACTACAGGCAAAGGCAAAACCATCAATGAGGTTCAACACAATTTGGCTGAGGTAATAGATGTAAAAGGATGGAAGAGCATTGGAAATAAATTTGTTGGTTCAGACCTTACCAAATTAGAATTATTGCCACCAGATCCTTTGGATGAATTGGAGGAAGAAGTGCAAGATATCGAAGAAACATTGGTGAACGAAGATTTATTTTCGCAAGAGGAAGAGAAAATTAGAAAGCTCTTAGAAGATGATTCAGAAACAAATGATGAAAAGAAAAGGAAGCCAAAAGGGCCTGAACCAGATCAACCAAAGTTGTTTTAATTTAGATTGAATTCCTAAATATTAATAATTAATCGTAAATTTGCCTAGCAAAACAGACTATCGCTAGGTGTTTACACAGAGAGGAAAGTCCGGGCAACTTAAGCAGCATACTTCCTAACGGGAAGGTCTCTAATCTATGGTTAGGGAACAGAAAGTGCCACAGAAAATTAAACTACCTAATTGCTTGCAGTTAGGAAAAGGTGAAAAGGCGAGGTAAGAGCTCACCGGATGTTTAGTGATAAACATTGCATGGTAAACCTTATGCGTTGCAAGGCCAAATAGGCAAGAAATAAAAGGGTGTTCGCTTAGCACCAGCAGCCTCAGGTTGTTTTTCTTGCGGGTAGGCTGCTACATCTTGTTAGCAATAACAAGGGCAGATAAATGATAGTCACACCAATGGTCAAAAGCCAATGGAGGTACAGAACCCGGCTTATCGTTTTGTGAAAGATAAAGGGGCTTCGGCCCCTTTTCCAATTTTAAAGAAACAAATTGTTCCGTATATCGTTATCTAAATACATGATTAATTTAACTAGCATAGACCAGCTTGGCGAGGTAGATAACCTTTCAAACCAAAGGCCAGTAATAATTTTTAAACACAGCACCACCTGCAGCATTAGCAACACTGCTTTCAATCGTTTTCAAAAGGCTTATGCCAATGAAAATGAAGAACAATTGCCAGTGTTTTATCTCGATCTTTTGAGACACAGAGACGTTTCCAATGAAATTGCTAAAAAGTATGCCGTGGTTCACCAATCACCACAAACTTTATTGATAAAAGATGGAAAAAGCATTCATGATGCCTCTCATTTTGAAATTGATTTATCCGAAATCAAAGAGTTATTATAATGGATTTATTGAAGTTGCCATTCAATCAATTAATTGGAGTAAAGGCATCCGATAAGGAAGCGTATTTACTTATGCTTCCCGAGCTTACTCAATATCAAAATCATTTAAAATCTATTCATGCAGGTGCATTATTTACTTTGGCAGAAGGCACTGCTGGTCAGTTTTTAATCAACACTTTTACAGGTATCCAAAACGTAATTCCAGTTGTTAGAAGGGCTGAAGTAAAATTTAGTAAGCAAGCCATAGGTGCTATTTACGCAAAAGCCCAGCTGCATCAATGCACAGAAGAAGAAATAAGAATCGGTTTGAACCAAAATGGAAGGATCAGTTTTTCAGTTTTGGCTAATTTATTCAATCATGAAGATACATTGGTGTTTTCTGGTGTATTTGAATGGTTTGTAAGTAAAAATTAACCTTTACTCTTTAATAAAATTTTCAGGTGTAGCATTCCATTTTATTACACTTATCCTTTTTGCAATCCACCGTTTGTTCATTAACCAATTTTTATAATGGGTGAAATACCTTAAACTTTGTTACGTTATAACATTATGCCAAAAGGACTAAAAATAGTATTGATCATAGTTTTGATCCTACTCTCGCTAGCAGGAAGCTTGTTTATTTATGTTTATCAGAATATAGATCAATTAAAAACATATGCAATTAAAGAAGTGAATTTAATGCTTAAAGCTGAGTTAAAGGCCGAAAATATTGATGTTACAGTGATGAAAACTTTTCCAATGTTGAGCCTGGCATTTAACAATATCAGTATTGCTGATCCAATGAGGCCAAACAAATTTGTGTTGCAGGCCAAATCACTTTATTTAGGATTTGATATTTATGATGTAATCAATGAGCGGTATAAAATTAACTTGGTTGATTTAGATAGCGGAGTTATTTATTTATACACCGATAAAAAAGGGCACAATAATTTTGACTTAATAAAGGAAACTACTGAAGACAAACAGCGTAAAAAGCCGTTTGTTTTTGAATTGAATAAGCTTGTCTTGAACCAAATTCAACTATTCATTGATAGTAAATTGAATCAATTTCAGGCTGATGTTTACATTCAAGAATCTAATTTTTCAGGTAAATTTTCTGATAGTAGATTCAACTTAGACGTTGAATTAAAGGGCTATACTAAAAGCCTTCAATTAGGTACCTTGTCGGTGATGAAGAATAAAGACCTTCAAATTAATACCACCATCGATATTGATCAAGAAAAGAATAAATACCAATTGGTAAAAGGCGAATTTGGAATCAATCAATTGAAATTGAACCTTACAGGATATGTTCAAAATAATAAAACGCAAACCGATTATAACTTGATTTTTAAGGCCAATAAAATTAGCATTCAAAATTTACTTTCTACTTTGCCTTTTGCTTTACCCGAAACCATTTTAGCATATAAAAGTGAAGGAAATGTTTTTTTTAATGGTTCAATCAAAGGAATTCAAAATGAGGTTCAATTGCCCAATATTAATGTTCAATTTGGCATAGAAAATGGAAGTTTAACCGAGCCAGAAACAAAAATGAAATTGGAGGATATTCATTTGAATGGTAGTTTTGATAATGGAAAATCTGGACATTTAGTTGATGCTGTAATTGATATTCCCTCCTTTAATGCCTCTTTAGTTGGATCGAAACTAAATGGTAAGTTGAGCCTTCATAATTTAGTGTCGCCTATAGTAAATCTCGACCTCAATGGAAATGCAAATTTAAAAACACTTCATACCTTTTTTAAATTTGAAGACGTAAAAGTAATTGAAGGTGATATAAATTTTACCCTAACTTTAAAGGGAGAAAAACATAGCAATACATGGGATTGGAGCGGTCCTTTAAGTAAAGGTTTATTTGTATTAAAAATGAAAAAGCTAAGCTTAAATTACCTCACTGCTTCTATAGAAAATGCAAGTATTGATGCCGAACTAAGCAACAATACATTGCTATTAAAATCGTCAAAGTTTATTATCAATGAATCTGATGTTTTATTGAATGGACAATTTCAAGGCTTCATGGATTTTTTGGTTCAGACCAACGCACCTTTAATAGGCAACCTAAATTTGCAATCACAATCTTTGGATACAAAAGATATTTTTATTTATGATTCCTCCGATCCATTAGAGGAAGGAGAAAAGCCTATGCAGTATCTGTTAAATGTAAAGGTTAATGCCCAAAAATTTGTGTTCGACCACTTACATGCCACTAATTTTAAATCGGATTTAAAGTTGAGTCCGAGTTATATCACTTTTGCTAATACATCCTTAAACACCGCGGGCGGCAGTTTTAATGGAAATGGCGCGCTTGTATTTGACAAAAATCAAACTGTATTAAAAAGTACAAACACATTAAAAGGGATAAACATCAATCAATTGATGAAAGATTTTAATGGATTTGGTCAAAAGGATTTCAATGATAAAAATTTGTTTGGTACCCTAAATGCTACCAATGATATGCGTTTGGTGTGGGATGCAAAAAATAACATAGTTGCAGATAAAATATTAGTGGTAACAGAAATGAACATTAAAAATGGGGAGCTCATTAATTACGAACCCTTAAATGCCCTTTCAAAGTTTGTGGATGTAAATGAACTGAAAAACTTGAAATTTTCTGAATTAAAAAATACCCTAACCATTCAAAATAGTGTGTTACATATTCCAACGATGGATATTCGTAACAATGCATTAAACCTAAACCTAACAGGTACGCACACTTTTGAAAATGTATTGGATTATAATGTGAAACTGTCGCTTTCCGAATTGCTCAAGAAAAAACGCAAACCTCAAAGTAACGAATTTGAAGAGGAAGATGAAAAGACCAAAGGGATCAATATGTATCTTCGAATAAAAGGCCCAATTGATAAGCTTAGTTATGAATTTGATAGAAAAGGAGCTAAGGCGCAATTAAAACAAGATGTTAAGCAAGAAAAAGAAGCAATCAAAGAAATTTTAAAACAAGAGTTTGGAATTAAAAAAGATACTTCCTTTAAAAAAATAGAAAAGAAAAATGACAACAACGACGAACTGGAGTTTGAAGCAAATTAATATAATTTGCATTCTCCTAGTAATATGTTTTACATTTCGCAACATGCTTTTTGCTCAGAGTAAAACAGATTTTATACAGCCAATCATAGGGTATTATCCATTTTCAGTAACAAACAATGCCAATTCCGCCAATCCGTTTTTCTTTTCAGTAAACCTTGGTTTAAAATTGGCTTCTTTTAAAAATGCAAATTAGTAGATTTACCATTAGAGTATACGGAATTTGGGTCAATTCAAATCAAGAGGTTTTGTTGGTTCACGAAAAAATGCCACATTTACATTTTACCAAATTCCCCGGCGGTGGAATGGAATTTGGAGAAGGCACCAGAGAATGTTTAGCTAGAGAGTTTTTGGAGGAAACTGGAATAGAAGTTGAGGTAAAAGAACACTTGTTTACCACAGATTTTTTTCAAGCCAGTGCATTTAAGTCAGGCGACCAATTAATGGCAATATATTATCGGGTTGAACCTAAAGATCCTAATTTTGAATTAGCCCTTGAGGAGAAACAAATTGAAATAAATGGAAAAATAGAAACACTTCGTTTTTTTTGGTCTCCAATAGTAAATTTTGAGTTAGAACAATTAACATTCCCAATTGATAAAATTGTGGCACGAAAATTTCTATTAGGTTTATAATTAACTTGAATAGAATGAAAAAATTAACTTTCGGTTTTTTGGCTATTTTGCTAATAACCATTTCTTGCAACAGTTCTAAAAGTGGAATGAAGGAAGTAGAAACTCCTTTCAAAGGTTCAAAATATGAATCCAATCGCAGGTATTTTAGGTCGGTTGCCAGCGGTGAAAGCATCAATTTGGAGACAGCTAAAAACAAGGCAATGCTCAATGCAAATCAGCGACTGGCGTCATCGGTTCAAACCGAAATAAAAAATGTAACCGAAAACTACCAGAACGAGAGAAAGGCAGACAATACCCTTGGAGATTTTGGCGAACGATTCCAACAATTGACCAGAGAAGTCATGAGCACTAATTTAATTGGTTCAAATATGATAGAAGAAAAAACTTTTATTAAATCAGATAAAACCTATCAAGTATGGATTGCCATGGAGTTAAGGAAAAAGGAAATGTATAAAAGAATGAAACAAATGGCTAAAGAGAAAAACGCCTTGAGTGCTTCAGAAAAAAAGGCCATTGAGGAGATGATTGACAAAAGTATTGCCGAGCTAGATGACCCTAATTAGTATTAAATTTTCATAAACCATTTGCCTAAGAATTTTGTTTGGCTATCTTTACCCTGCATTAAAATTTTTCAATGACTGAACTCATTAGTAAGGAAGATGTTTCCAAAGCATTAAAACTTGAAAAAGTAAAACTTAAGTTGCTTGCCCCAGCAATCATGAAATTGCTGAAGCTTAGCAATGTTAATGATGCCTACCTAAATGCTAAAGAGCAAGGTGGCGCATCTTTTACAGATAATTTGTTAGAAGGCTTTGGAGTTACTTATGAATTGAGTGATTCAGACCTTTCCAACATACCTAAAGCAGACCCTTTTATACTAATTTCTAATCATCCTTATGGAGGAATTGATGGCATTATTTTATTGTCTATTGTTTCCAAAATAAGGCCAGATTTTAAAATGGTGGCAAATTACTTATTGAAACAAATTCCCACACTTTCAGATGCTATTATTGCAGTAAATCCGTTTGAAAATATAGGCGATAAGGGTATTAATATTGCTGGAGTAAAGCAAGTACTTTCCCATCTTAATACATCACCATTGGGCATTTTTCCAGCAGGTGAGGTATCGTCTATTAAATTGAATAACCTTAAAATAAGTGATAAAAAATGGGATGCGGGTGTAGGTAAAATAATTGCCAAGGCAGGCATAAAAGTGGTACCGGTTTATTTTTCTGGCCACAATAGTTTGGCTTTTAATTTATTGGGTTTATTGCATCCAAATTTGCGAACCATTAAACTTCCATCAGAGATGTTTAATAAAAGTAAATCAAACATTAAACTTAGAATAGGAAAGCCTATACCTTTTAAGGAGCTAGCTAATTATGAAAGTGATAAATTACTGGATTACTTGCGTGCAAAAACTTATGCCTTAGGTGCCGCCGAAGAACAAAATAAGAGGCTAAATTTTAAAGTAAATTTGCGCAAATTAGCTAAGCCGCAACTCCTAATTGCAGCTGTTAGTCCACAATTGTTACAAGAGGAGATTAATGCAATTCGTGGACAAACACATATGTTTGATTATCAAAATTTGGAAGTTCATATTGCATCTTACAAAGACATTCCCCATGTAATGAGAGAAATCTCTAGGTTGAGAGAGGAAGTTTTTAGAAGTGTAGGAGAGGGAACAAACCATAGCTGCGATACAGATGAGTTTGATAAATATTACAAGCATTTGTTTGTTTGGGACAAAGAAGCAATAAAACTTGCTGGTTCATATAGGTTAGGAGAGGGTGACGTTTTGTTCAAGAAATTTGGTGTTAAAGGCTTTTACCTGAACCAACTTTTTAAAATGAGTAAAGAAATGCACCCTATGTTGTTTCAATCTATAGAATTAGGTAGGTCATTTGTAGCGCTCGAATACCAAAGAAAACCTGCCAGTTTAATGTTACTTTGGAAAGGCATTCATGAATACATTAAAATGAATAAGGAGCGATTTCTTTATATGATTGGTCCGGTAAGTATCAGCAATAGCTTCTCCGATTTATCTAAAGATTTGTTGGTTTCCTATATCAGACATAACCATTGGGATAATAAAATTTCTAAATGGATTGAACCTAAAAAACGATTCCATTATCAATCTAAAACGGAAGGTAAAAATATATTGTTACAAAAGCACTCTGAGGATATAAAGTTGCTTGATAATTTTATCGGTGAAATAGAAGGAAATCAAAAGCTAAAGGTGCCTATTTTGGTAAAAAAATACCTCAAACTTAATGGCAAAATAGTGTCATTTAATGTTGATCCAAATTTCAATGATTCATTAGATGGATTCCTCATCGTAGAAGTAAAAGGCATACCCGAAGAAGCATTTGATATGGTTAATCGTTAGTTCGACAGGCTCACTATGACGGCATGGTTCGACAAACTCACCATGACGCCAACCTAAACCGGGTAATATTTATTCACCATTATTACAAACTAACCTAAGTAGATATTAAAAAGGCCAACAACGAAGCAAGCTTCATTGTTGGCCTTTCATTTTATTTTTGAGCCCGCCGACCTCAACGTCATGGTGAGCCCGCCGACCCACCGCCTCATGGTGAGCCTGCCGAACCACGAACTACATTTCCCTATTACCAACCCAAACAAAACGCTTGCTCACAAATTCTGAATTTGCAAAACTTGCGTTACCTGCTGGGTTGCCTCCAGTTAAATGAAAATCGCTAAATGCAGCATGTGAATTAATAAAGCCAGCACCAGTAAAATTGAAACTAACGGGTACAAATACATTATTCATAGTAGTTGCAATTAGCGTTTTAGCTTCCTCATTTGTTGTGTAAGCGCCACAAGTTAAGGCACCTTTTTCCTTCACCAAGTTTTCAGCCAATGCAACTGAATCTTTTAAACCAGCTGTTTTAATGACAAAAAGAACAGGGCCAAAGCTTTCTCTGTTATATACTGCACCTTGAGATTTATCAACTTCAATTACAACAGGAGTGGCAATGCGTGCGTCTTTGAATTCTTCATTTACAATTGCCTTGCTATCCAATACCAAATTACCACCTAAGTTTTTGGCATCTAAAATTCTTTTATAAGTAGCTTCAGCTTGAATAGCGCCAATGGTGCCAGGACCAGCCTTAGGATTATCCACCAAGGAAGTTATTGCTGCTGCAATTCCTTTTACAACCTCTTCATAGGTAACCAAACCTTCTGCGGTTTGAACACCATCTTTACTTACAAAAATATTTTGTGGAGCAGTACACATTTGTCCGCTATATAAGCTTGCACTAAAGGCAATGTTTCCTAAAACCGCCTTAAGGTCTGTAACCGAATCAAGTATAATTGAGTTAACTCCAGCCTTTTCGGTGAAAGTAGTTTTAGTAAGGCTTTCAATATAGTTACCAAACTCGCTGCTACCGGTAAAATCAATCATTTTCACCAAAGGATTTTCAGCTAAATTTTTTGTAATGGGTGTATTTAAAGTATCTACAGCTAATTGAACTACTTGTTTTGGTAAGCCATTTTCTGCCAAAACTTTTTGCATTTCTTCAATAACTATAGCAATTGCTAAAATGGCCTTAGGATGAGGTTTAACGATACTTGCATTTCCTGTTATTAATGCTGCAAACAAGCCAGGTACAGTATTCCAAACTGGAAACGTAGAACAACCTATTACCAATGAAATTCCTTTGGGAACGGGTTTCCAAGTTTTATTCATTTTCAAATCAAACTTACCAAAGCTCTTTATCCATTCAGCCTTTTCAGGCACAGAGGTAAGTTCTTTGTAACCCATAGCTATTGCTTCAAGTGCCCTGTCGTTTGCATGTGGGCCACTAGCTTGAAAGCTCATCATGTAAGCTTGTCCGGTGGTATGCATTGTTGCATAAGCAATATCAAAAAAGCGTGCTTTAATTCTGTCAAGTGCTTCTATTAATATACCCGTTCTTTGGTTTACGCTGGTATTAGCCCAAGCGGTTTGAGCCAAGGATGCATGCTTTAGGATGGTTTCATGAGTAAATGATGGATATCTTACGCCTATTCCAACTTGTAAAAACGGAGAAACCTCCTCACCAAGCCAGCCATTAGAATCGGTTTGATCCAAAGCGGTATAGTTATTGTTCATTGTAGCGCTGATCCAATTTTTGGCTAAGGCATCTGCATCTTCTGGATATGCTTTAGGGTTTTCAGGATAGGGACTATAATAGGTTCTTACAATTAAAGCATTTAATGCATCCTTTAATAGTGCTTCATGTTTTTGGAATAAACTCATAGTAGTATATATGTGTAATAATTGTATGGGCAAAGGTATTTGAAATACTTAGAAAGAAAAATATTAAGGAAATAGGGCGGTTCAGATATTTTTTATACTCAAATCCAGTGTTTTAAGGGATTTGTTGCAGATAATATTTGCCAATGTGGCTAATTTCCTTACTTTTGCAACCCCCTTAAGAGAAATAAATAGTGAAAATGAAAAGGGAAACGTTCTAAAAAAAAGTAAAATATCTCTTGGAAAAATCATAAACTTAATTACCTTTGTTATCCCAATTTATTGGGTAACCATAAGGTTTTAAAGTGAAGTTGAAAAGAGATAATGGTGTTGATAAGTCTAAGCAAATAATATTTGCACAAGAAATAAAAACACTTACCTTTGCATCCCCCTTAGATAAAGGAATGGTTTACGGATTGAGAGAGAAGTAGATTTGGAATTGAGTGAGGTGGAAATAAATAAGAGATTCTGCATCTTTAGGGATGAATCATTAT
>CANKQY010000060.1 GCA_947485745.1 Bacteroidota bacterium | reverse complement strand
TTACAGCATAAACCAAGCCAAGTAAACAACAAACTATGAATAATAACTTTTTAAGCAACAGACTTATCATTTTTACGGTGCTTTCTTTGCTGTTTATTGGTTGCGACCGAGGTGAAAATCAATCCATAGAAATTACTCAAAAGTCCCCAGTACAATTTGTAATGAAAGACAATTCGGACAATCTTCTCATAAAGTTATTCCAACTGGAAATTCAAAAAGAGTTAGTAACTCTCGCTGGATTGAACCCTAACTCAACGTGGTTGGATTTTGCAAATAGAAACGCCAAAGAAGACCCGAATACGAATTATGAGTGGACTTCAAAAGGCACCCCTGAAGCCGATGTTTATTTAGTTACCTTTTCTGATAAAATTGACTGGGGATATCGTTGGGAGGTAAACATAAAAACAAAAATTGTTAAATATATAAACCTAGACGATTATTTAAGTTGCAAATATGGTTTTTCAGGGCTTGACAAGCATACATTGTTTGAAGTGACAAATTTGTCACAAAATGCAATTAGCAAGAGGTATAAACCAGGTAATAGTAAAAAGAAGGAAATCGTATATTTGATTAAAGGAAAAATTAAAAACAAAACAGGCAAGTCATTAACCAATACAAAACTAATGGGCCACCTAAAAATAATATACAAGGACAAGTCTATAATTGGCTCTAGCAATTGTAACTTCTGGGATACAAAGTGCGGTTTTAAAAAAAATATTTCTGTAGACTCTCCATGGAAAAACAATACTGATCTTGAGTTCAGCATCGTCACTGAAGGAATTGATGAGCTGTATTTAGATTATCAACCAGAATTTGCTTTCTTCATTCTTGAATTAGAAACCGGGGACCCTGTAGGATTCAGTTACCAAAAAGCAATTGCAGAATATGATGTGAAAAAGCAATGGGCTTCATTTAAAAAATAAAACATACTACCAATTAAAAACATAACAATATGAAAAGCTTAATATTTGCATCGTTAGTTACACTGATTCTTCTTTGTTCTTGCAGAAAAGATAAGATTGAAGCATGCGCAACATTCGATCGGGCAGGATATTTAGTAGCCGATACAATTTATCTTGATGCAACCTGCAGCGAAAACGTAGAGGATTATCTTTGGACTCCGAAAGAAGGTTTGACGATGCTAGGAAACGGGAAATCTTCAAAAGAACGCTTTGTTATTCTTCCATTATCAGGAACGCTATCACGTACCATAGAATTGAAGGTGTCTAACTCTAAATCAATCAGAACTATCACTAAATCTGCCCTTATTCTTTAGGAAAAATTAGGGATAAGGGGTTATTGTAATAAATATGAGAGCAGAATAAAAATAGGCCTTTTTATAGGGTCAATATAGGTTCGAGTAATTTTAAAGCAAGATTAGTAATAGCTATACATTCGCCAGTATTTGATGATAACAAAACCTCTACCCTACAGATTTGTATGAGCTACTATATTTACTGCTTTGCCAAGTCCGCAAACTCTATGAATAACCCTAAAGACTAAATGACGCATGAAAAAACCAATGAACAGTGAAATTGATGTAAAGATTTAAACCCAAAAAATATGGGCGACACCGAAAAGCCAAATGAGTAGGAAAACAAATAGTCGAGATAAACACTTTTCGTACTCAACTTTAAAATACTTGCTCTAAAATATTAATACAGTAAAATGAAAACCTAATAGACAGGGGATAAAGCCCTAACAAAGTGCATAAGCTATAAATTCAAATTGTATAACCTACCTTTGCAACATGGATATTACTTCTGCAGTTTTTAAAACCAGTGCAGCTTCTTTAAAAGATTGTACCAAAACCGACCTACCTGAGTATGCTTTTATAGGCAGAAGTAATGTTGGCAAATCATCTCTCATAAACATGTTGGTGCAGCGCAAAGAGCTCGCTAGAACTTCGGGAAAGCCAGGCAAAACCATTACCATGAACTATTTTTTGGTGAACGAAGAATGGCATTTGGTAGATTTACCAGGTTACGGATACGCCAAAAGGTCAAAGGATTTACGCGCCTCTTGGGAGAAAACTTTGTGGAATTATCTAGAAAAAAGAGATTACCTAGTTTGTTTGTTTGTGCTCATAGATTCGCGCATTGAGCCACAAGAAAGAGACTTGGAATTCATTAACTTGTTGGGTGAAAAAGGTATTCCATTCAATATTGTATTTACCAAATTAGACAAACTAAAACCTGCCCAGGCCGATAAGAATATCCAAGTTTTTCAAGAGAAATTATTGGAAACTTGGGAGGAGCTACCAACCATTTACCTTACCTCAGCGCTAGATAAAACTGGCAGAATGGAAATTTTAAAAGGCATTCAAAAAATGAATAAGGAATTTTTAAAGGTTCAAAAATTGAAAAACGCGCAATTGCGTTAGTTTATTTGAAAGTATACCTTAAACCAATAAAAAACCTGCGCCCATACATGGGTGCGTAATTGTAACTGGGATCAAAGGTATAGCCATTTGGATTGCTGGCAATATCCCCCGCGGTTTTATCAAAGGGATCCCACCAGCGCATGATTGGGTTTTGAGGCAGAAAATTAAACATGTTTTTGATGCCCCCATAAATTTCGAAACCGCCAGAAAACTTCTTGCTTATTTGGGTATTGTGTAGCGCATACCAAGGAGAATAGGCAGGCCTAAAATCATTAGTCAAAATAGGCAAACGCATGGGGCCATAAACCTGTCCAGTATAATCAATGCATAAACCAATTTGTTTCCACGCATAGCCTAATTGAAATGTGCCCGAAAAGCCCGGTGCATGAACTTGTTTGCTCTTAACATGGTTACCAACAGAATCTTTTGTTAACGTAAAAACATCTAACAAAGTAATACCTGCATTTACTGTTAAAGGAAAAGTAAAATCTGCATCTACATTAAAGGTAATTCCCCTAGAGGTGGCAGATTCATTGGTGTTTTCGTAATAAATTTTATTGGGGTCTTTATCGTAATTGGGAATAATTTTATTGCTGAACCAAGTATAAAACAAGGTGGCGTCCCATTCTAAAAAACCTCTTTTTCTATTCACCCAACTCGAATACTGCACATTGATATTCCAGCTTTCTTCGGGCTTAATGTTATTGGCAACTACCACTTCTCTGGCTCCTGTTAAGGCCGCGTGGTCTTCGGTAAAAATATTTACCACCCTAAATCCATTACCAGCGCTCACTCTAAGCGTTTGGTTCGAACCAAAATTTAGCTTGTAATTTACACGCGGTGCAAAAATAAAACCATGCACAAAATAATGGTCGAGCCTAGCGCCAATTAATAAGGTTTGACTGGCATTGATTTGGATTTCATCTTGCGCAAATACACCCGGAATCAATGTTTTTTGGTAATCGTTTTTTTGTCTATTTGCCGCTGTATTGTCGTTATAGGCAGTATACCTCAAAGTAGCACCCAACAATACTTTTTGCCTCGCTCCTATTTTTTTGTCGTACAACAATTGGTTGAAAGAAGTGAGCTGATTGGCAATAAAAGATTGCGTACCATAAGCAGAATTTTGCTTGTGTAAATTAAAGGAAACCTGTAGCCTAAAACTTTGCTTGGCTAATAAAAACGGGTGCATGGCTAATAACTCACAACGATTGGTAGAGATAGATTCGCCATAAATACTATCTCCTCCCCTATAAGATTTATCCCAATTCATTTCGCCACCAAAACGATCTTCGTAATAATACCTTGCTGCCAATTGGGTAGTTAATTGAGCAATACGTTTATACTGAACTTTAGCAAAAAGTGAAACCCTATTTTGTATCGTTACGTCCGTAAAATTATCTTGGTTCAAATCTACCCTGTTGTTATAGGAAAAATAGTTTGCACTTAAGAAGCTATGCCATTTATTTTTATGAAAGCTTAATCCCAAATCTAGGTTCTTTTCTAGGTAAGAACTGCCCATAAAATCTACACTTACTCTGGGTGCAGATATGGCCGATTTTGTAATTACATTGATGATTCCGCCCACGGCCTCGCTGCCATAGAGGCTTGCAGCCGGACCTTTAATTACCTCCACCTTTTCAATCATGCTGTTAGGGATGCCACTTAAGCCATAAACAGTGGATAGTGCGCTAACTATGGGCATGCCATCTATTAAAACCAAAGTATAGGGGCCATCTAAACCATTGATATGAATATCGCCAGTATTACACACATTACAGTTGATGGTGGGCTGAACGCCATTGATCATTTGAAGCGACTCAAATAAACCATTGCTTGGATTCTTTTTAAAAAATTGTTGGCCATAAATTTCAACAGGTACCGGAGAAGCCGACCTGCTAACCTCGCTCAAGGTTCCGCTAATGCTTACCTCATTGAGCATGGCATTGAGTGGCTTCATTTCTATTGTTAAATCAGAATTTTGAGGTGCAATGACTACCCATATTTTTACTTGCTCAAAGCCAATAATGGATACATGCAATAAGAATTTTCCAGTAGGTAAATTGCTCAACACAAAAACTCCCTCTTCATTGGATAGACACGTTTTTTTGAGGTTGGCAATGCCAATGGTTGCATACGACAAAGGTTTACCGGCCGATAAAACCCTTCCTTTGAGCACGTTTTGAGCCGAAAGCACGTTGGAAAGGAAGAAACAAAATAACAGTAAACCGCTCTTCATGCCTGCAAATATCCGCATTTTTTAGGAATTACAAAAGATATTTTTAGATTACCCTAAATTATTTTTTTGGCAAACTAAATTAAATTAGCAGAGGGATTGAAAAAGAAAAAATATCTTTGTTTGCAGAAACCCATGAATAAAGAAAAGCTCAAGCAATTTGGATTAATAGGATTTCCATTGAACAATAATTTTTCGGTAAATTACTTTACAAAAAAATTTGAAGAAAATGGCTTGCCTTATGCCTATGATAATTATCCATTATCAGACATTGCTTCCCTGTCAGCCTTCATTCAAAACACGCCAAACTTGAGTGGCTTAAATGTAACCAAGCCATACAAAACAGCTGTTATTCCCTATTTAGATGAATTAGCCATATCGGCAAAAAAATGTGGTGCGGTGAATTGCATTCAATTTACCTCAACAGGCAAAAAAATTGGGCACAATACAGATATTTTTGGCTTTCAACATTCCTTGTTAAATTTTTTAGGTTCGAACCAAAACATAAATGCCATGGTATTTGGAAATGGCGGTGCGGCTATGGCTGTGATTGATGTATTGAATACTTTACAACTAGATTATATCCAAGTAATACGTGGCGAAGTTAACCACAACAAGCAACTCAATTACCAGCAGTTAGCGGCAACCCATTACCAGCATTACCAGCTATTAATTAATAGTACATCTGTTGGCATGTTTCCTCACGAGAAGGAATGTTTGAACCTAGATTTTGCTGAAATAGGTTCAAACCATTATTGCTATGATTTAATTTATTTACCGGAGAAAACGCTATTCTTGGAGAAAGCAGCAGCGCAAGGTGCCAAAATAAAAAATGGCTTGGAAATGCTGCACTTGCAGGCCGATGCGGCTTATAACATTTGGATGAACTCAGAATCTTAATTACTATTGTAACATGGGCATATTTTATAACTACTGCAAACTCAAAACTAGGCTTACTTCACATTTGTTTTACAACAATATTAGGGTGAGCGGCCAAGAAAATATACCAACAGATAATTCAGTTTTACTTGCCTTAACGCACCCCAACTCATTTCTTGATGCTATTTTAGTAGGCGGAATGATTAAAAGACCTACCTATTTTTTGGCCAGAGGAGATGCCTTTAGAAATAAACTGGCATTGCCCATACTTCATTCGCTTAACATGTTACCAGTTTATAGGTTAAGTGAGGGCAAAGAAAATCTTGGCAAGAACACCGAAACCTTTGATGCTTGCCAAAACATATTGAGCCAAAGAAAAGTAGTCATCATTTTTGCAGAAGGTCTCAGCGAAAACAACTGGGAATTGAGGGCCATGAAAAAAGGTCCGGCTAGAATTGCCAAAAAAGCATGGAGCAGTGATTCTGACTCCAAAGAAATGGTGGTTGTGCCAGTTGGACTTACCTACGAACATTACCGTGGAGCTGGCAAAAATATACTCATCAACATAGGCAAGCCAATTGGTAAAAACCAATTCAATGAGGAAGACAACGAAGCCATGTTTGTTAGAAAATTCAATGAAAAAATTACGCAAGAACTAGGAGTTTTGGCCTATATCAATCCAGCTTTAAAAGAAGGCACGCCTGCATATACTAATTTTAGGGGTGTTTTTCAAAAAGAGATTCAACAGCAACAACCGGTTCAAAAAATAATTGATGCCTTGCATACCCATAATGGTGAGGGCTTAAAAGTAAGGGAAAACAATTTTATAGTTTATAGTTTGCTCTTTTTACCGCTCTACAAAATGGTGTATTGGCTAAGCCCAAAAATTGTGAAACAAAGCATATTTTTTGATTCAATTTGCTTTGGTTTGTTTATGCTTTTATGGCCCGTTTACTTGGTACTTATTGGGCTCTTGCTTGGCTTACTATTTTAGTCCTTAATTCTATTAAGTCCCAATAAGCTTACTAAAAAATCGGGCAATGGTTTGTGCTGACCTCTTTTCTTTAGGTTGAGGTACCAGCCAAATTTTTTGAAGATGGGCACCTTGTGCGTTTCCACCATTTCTATTAAGGTACCGTCTGGATCTTCTACGTAGGCAAACCTTCCGCCAGATTCGCCCATATCAAAGGTATCGCCACTGTCTACAGTGAAGGGATATTTAAATTTGTTTAGGTTTACTTTTAAGCGCTCCATATTTGGCACATCAAAGCACAAGTGAATAAAGCCTAAATCGCCCCAAAAACGATTTTCAAATAACTTAATTGGCTTTCTGTCGAGTGTTTGAATAAGCTCAATTTGAATATCGCCCAATAACTTGCTAAAGGGTGCGGTTTGAGGATTGGTAAAACCCAATAAAACCCTTCTAAAATTTTGGTCTTTATAAGCCTCTCCTAAATCATTAAACTTACCTGTTACATCATATATAATATTATTAATGCCAAGGCCATTTTGGTAAAAGGCAATTGAAATATCAATATTGCTAACTCCTATCATGGCGCCACAGAAGCCACCTTGCATTTCCACTTTATTTTTGAACCAAGAACTGTCTTTTACTATCTGGTAATTATTGCCTGCAGCGTCTTTCACCCAAAAACAGCCATCACCTTTGGGGTCATTTTGAGGTTCACTGCATGCATTATTTTCCTTCACCAAGTTGTGCGAGTACGCAATATTATTGGATTTCAGTTTAACAGCATTAATGCCTAAATCGCCCCATTGAACAGTTGGACTAGCGCTGGATTTGCGGCTGGTGAATTGCCATATTTCGGCACCACCACCACCATTCATGTTCATAGCTAATATAGCACGGCGACTATGCACTTCGCCACCTGTGTAGGGCGTCATGAGTGGCGCTTTGGCCTCATCATCAAAAATCTGGACATTTATTCCAAAAGTTTTTCTTAACCATTTAAACGTTTCAGGAGAATTTTCACATCCAATTCCTACCTGTTGTATACCTGAAATAAAAACCATGTTGTATTATGTTAATTTTAATTTTTTGACGAGCCAAAAATAGAGCGGAGGAAACACTTTTCTGCAAACAATCAAAATCATTTCGTTTTGAATAACGTAAACTTTGCGCTTATCCTTTTTTATTCCATTGATAATTTTTTGGGCACAAACGGCCACTGGAATTCCTTTTATTTGCCCCTCATCCATTACCTGGTGCGAAGTGCCATCTGCTTTGAGGGCCGCCAATGAAATATTGGTTTGTATTCTACCCGGAGAAACAATGGTAAAATGAATATTCTCTCTTTTATTTTCGAGCATCCACGACTCAAAAAAGCCTTCCAAGGCATGTTTTGAGGCGGAATAGGCGCTGCGTTGCGGAAAGCCAAAAGTACCCACCACCGAACTGATTAAAACAATATTGGCATGTGCCGCCTTACAAATTAATGGCCAAAGACTTTTGGTGAGCCCTATTTGTCCAAAAAAATTAACCTCCATTATTCTCCTATCCACAGAAATATCAGTTTCTTCAGCTTGTGAACGCTGGCTAATACCTGCATTGTTTACCAAGATATCAATTGCGTTAAATGTTGTATGAATGGTATGAGAAAAATGGGCGATTGATTTTTCATCTGCAATATCTAAAAAATACAAGTGGCAAATTGCCCCCAAAGCCTCGCATTCTGTTTTAAGTAAAGCCAATTCATCCAGCCTCCTTGCCGCTAAAATTAACTGTGTTCCGCTTGCAGCCATCTGCAAAGCCAATGCCTTGCCAATGCCTGATGAGGCACCGGTAATAACAATTATTTTATTGGAAAAGTAGTTCAACATTCTTTAAAAACTTGTTTGGCAAAATACATTTTTACTACTAATAAAATAGTTTTTTTTAAAGAAAAATAGAAACCAATTATTCTAATTTATAAATCCTTCAAAATAAGGTAAATTGCTCATCCAATAACCTAAAACTCATGCGGTGGTATTTACATGGTCCGTATTTTTTGATGGCATCTCTATGCGCTTGGGTTGGGTAGGCTTTGTTTTGAACCCAATTATAGACTGGAAACTCATGATGAATTTGTTCCATGTATTCATCTCTGTATGTTTTTGCCAAAATGGAAGCAGCCGCAATGGCCTGGTATTTGGCATCACCCTTTACTTCGCAACGGTGCGTAATATCCTTGTAAGGTATAAATCGGTTGCCGTCTATGAGCAATAATGCCGGCTTGGTGGGCAATTTATCAAGCGCCCGGTGCATGGCCATAAACGACGATTTAAGTATGTTGTACTGATCAATTTCCAGGTTGTCTAGTGATTCCACAGCAAAATACAAGGCGTTTTCTTCAATTTCTTTTCGCAGGTCATTCCGTTTAGCTTCCGAAAGTTTTTTTGAATCGTTTAAGCCCTTGATGTTTTTTGTAGGATCAAGAATAACAGCTGCAGCAAATACCGGCCCAGCCAAACAGCCCCTACCGGCCTCATCGCAGCCTGCTTCTATGAGCTCTTTTTGAGAAAACCTGATCAATGCCATGGTTCAAAATAAGAAAAAGATTGCATTTTTATCAATAGATTTTATAAACAATGATACAAAGTTTATACGAATCAATAAATTTACCACGTTAAAAGCTATAACGCCCTAATGAAAAAAACATTTATTTCCAATTTTATCCTATTAATGTCGGTCAACCTGCTGATAAAACCGTTTTGGATATTGGGAATTGACAGGGGTGTACAAAATACAGTAGGATTCGAACAATATGGCATTTACACCAACCTATTTGCCTTTTCTATGTTGTTTGTTACGCTATTAGACTTAGGCATCAATAGCTATACATCTTCCAATGTAGCCAAGAATCCAGAAAAATTAAGGGAAGAATTTGCCGCACTAACAACCTTTAAGCTAAGCTCCAGCTTTTTATATATTATACTCACCATTGGTATTGGCATGCTTTTGGGCTATCCTTTAGATAGGCTAAAACTACTATTTGTATTAGGTTTGAACCAAATTCTGTCGTATTTCTATACCTATTTTAGAAGCATAGTGGGTGGTCTGCAAAAGTTTAAAATTGACGCCCTACTTTCTGTGGTTGATAGAAGTTTGATGATTATTTTATGTGGCTTTATGTTGTGGTTTGGTTTTTTTAATATTAGCATAAGCGCTTTTATTTGGGCACAAACCATTGCCTATTCGGTGGCGGTATTTATTTCGTTTGGCGTAATAAAGCCTTACCTGCATCATTTGAGTTGGAAGCTAGATTTTACCTTGTTTAGAAAAGTAGTGAAACAAATGCTGCCCTATGCATTGCTTTCATTGCTCATGGCTTTTTACACTAGGATGGATGTGGTTTTATTAAGAGAATTATTGGTTGATGGCGATATACAAAATGGCATATATGCTTCTTCTTATAGGCTTTTGGAGGCTGCCAATATGATGGCCTCATTGGTTGCCATGTTGCTATTACCTATATTTTCTAAAATGATTGCAGGCAAAGAAAACCTCAATCCATTGGTGCAATTTAGCACTGGCTTAATGTTAATACCTGCCTTTTCCTTTTGCCTCATTGCTTATTTTTACCAAGTGCCTATTATTCAATTATTGAACCAACAAAGCACCAGCTATTCGGCTTGGGTATTTGGTTTGGTTATTTTGTGTTTTTTTCCATTAGCTATCATGTATGTATATGGAACCTTGCTAACAGCCAATGGCAATTTTAAGATATTGAATACATTAGCAGGCATTGCTTTGGTAATAAATCTTGGTTTAAACTTTTGGCTCATACCAACCCACAAAGCTTATGGTGCTGCCATTGCGGCCTTGTGCACGCAAGGTTTTATTGGGCTTAGCAATTTGGTTTGGGCATTCTGGAAACTGAAAATCAACTTTGACAGAAAATTCATCGTTAGGTTCTTTGTTTCTATTCTATTTATTTGCCTATTAATGTTCTTGTGCCAATGGCTTGTATTAGATTGGTGGCAATCTGCTATGGCCATAGGTTTTGGAACATTGGGAGCCATGATTGGATTAAAAATACTAGATTTACAGCAGGGATTGCTCATTTTAAAACAGCGACAAACGGAAAAAGGTAATAAATGAGGTAAATTTTATACTTTTGCAGAACTACAGATATGAACAAGAAAAAGAAACAGTACTATTTTGAATTGATTGATGTATTTCATTTCATCATCAAATGGAGAAAAAAATTAATTGTGATATGCAGTATTTCTGCCATACTTTCAATCCTTATTTCAAGTCCTTGGATCATCAAACCTAAATATTTATCAACTGCGGTTTTTTATCCTTCCACTAATAATTCAATTTCATCTGCTTTATTAACAGATAGTAGGGTAAAGCAAAAAGACCCATTGGAATTTGGTGAGCAGGTTGCGGCACAGCAATATGTTCAAATTTTAGAATCGGATTACCTCAGGGGAAAAGTTATCAATAGGTTCAATTTGTTTGAGCATTATAGGATTGACCCAAACGACAAAGAAAGAAATTATAAAATGGGTAAAATGTATGAAAAAAACATTAGTTCCCGAAAAACACCTTATGCCTCCATTGAGGTAAATGTATTGGACGAAGATCCGCAAACGGCGGCAGATGTGGCCAATGGTATTGTGATGATTTTAGACAGTGTAAAAACCGAAGTGCAAAGAAGATTGGCGTTACAAGCTTTAACCATTATAGAAACTGAATACAAGAGAAAAGAAGAAGAGATAAACACCATTAAATTGAGGATGCAAGAGTTGGGTGCCAAAGGTGTTTACAATGTAGAAGAGCAATCTAAAGCTGTAACAGAATTGTTGGGTAAAAACGGAATGAATGAGAACATTCGTGTATTGCAAAACAACCTTGCCATGTATGGCGCCGAATCTCAATCATTGTATAGCACCCTTGAGTTACAAGTAGAGCAAATGAATGAGTTGAAAAAGAAATTGGATCAAGCCAAAATTGATGTAGGTGGAAATTTGAGTAATGTGTTTATTTTACAAAACGCATCCGCATCTGAGCGCAAGGCCTATCCATTGCGTACTTTGATAGTTATTGGCTCGGTATTGGGTTCTTTCATTTTAGCTTGCATTGTGTTATTGTTTGTTGAGAAATTTGGCAAGCAAACAGACGATTTAATCTCCTAATTACATTGGATTTAGAGGCAAAGAAAAAATGGCTCTTGGGGTCGGGCATCGTTTTTATTTTGCTCAATACCCTTAGCATTGCCTTTGAGTTTTATTGGACTCCCGCCCTGCCGGGCCTCGCCTTAATTGCATTATTGGCGGTATTGCGCTTAGATATTTTGATCATTATTTTGGTGGGTTTGGTACCTATTTCTATTAACATAGAAGATTTGGTGCTAGGCATGGGCATTTCTGTTCCCGACGAACCTTTGATTATTGGCATATTCTTATTGGTAATTTATAAATTTATCATTGATGGCGAGTATGATTTTAGGGTATTGAAACACCCCATTAGCATAGCCATTCTTATAAATCTATTGTGGATTTTAATAACGGTTATTACCAGTCAGGAAAAAATTGTGAGTTTAAAATTCTTTTTATCTCGCTCGTGGTTTTTGGTGGTATTTTATTTTTTATCGGTGGTTTTGTTTAAGCAATTTAGCCACATCAGACATTATTTGTGGGCCTATATTATTCCATTGGGAATAGTCATTATTTTAACACTTATTAAGCATCAAGAAGACGATTTTTCTCAAATTTCATCTTTTGAAGTAATGGCACCTTTTTATATTGCCCATGGAATTTATGCCGCAGCCATCGCCTTTTTCATCCCAATTTTGTTGTTATGGGCATTGAGGGGATTTGCTTTAAAGTTTAACTTTACCACAGTATTGTTGGCCATATTTTTCTTGTTACTCTTTACGGTAGGTTTGATCCTAAGTTATACCCGTGCAGGATGGATTAGTTTGGCCGCAACCGCCGTGTTTGGTATAGCCATGGTCTTTAAGTTTCGCATTTGGCATTTTCTAGTAGTATTAGGTGTAGTGGTTGCCATTATAACCATTAACTTCGACGATATTTTTTACCAGTTATATCAAAACAAACAAAACTCTGCCGAAGGATTTGAGAAGCATTTAGAATCGGTATCAAATGTGCGCAACGACGTATCCAATTTAGAGCGCGTAAATAGGTGGACGGCTGCCATAAATATGGTAAAAGAAAGACCTATTTTTGGCTTTGGGCCGGGCGCCTATTCATTTACCTATGCCCCATACCAAGACCCAGAATTTAAAACCGCTATCACCACAGCTTTTGGCGACCAAGGTCATGCTCACTCCGAATACCTCAATCCCCTTTCAGAAAGCGGCTGGATGGGACTAATCTCCTTCCTAAGCATAATCATAATAGTATTCCACAAAGGCCTTAAATTGGTTTACTACGGCAGAACCGTAGAAATAAAAATTTTTAGTGCAGGCATTCTGCTAGGCTTGGTAACTTATTTGGCCCATGGCTTATTAAATAGCTACAGCGAGCAAGACAAGATTGCGGTGTTGTTGTGGGGCTTTATTGCCATGATTACTGCGATGGATTTGTACCATCAACCAAAGGAAGAAACCTTAAGCTGAAGATTGGGATTGAGAGACCTGGTAAGTGCTTAAATTGGCCACCATAAACTCCTTAGCAAAAAGCAAACAACTAACCCTTGCGGTTGATTCCCAAACGCAAACTAATAATATTACTCATGCCCATTAAGCCTTGGTTAAACGCATTGCCTAAAGCATAATCTATGGAAAGACTTTTTAATTGAATACCTATGCCAAGACTTGGCATGCCGTTTAGGGTTTTCTTTCCTGTAAAATCTGTTACCCTTTGCAAAGTACTATAGCCACCTCTTAGGAATAAAAAATCATTGTAACCCAATTCTACACCTATTCGAGGGTCTATATTAATAAGCTTACTACTGATTAAAACATTGCGCTGACCATCTGTTGTAAAATCTAAATTAAACTCAGGCAAAATGGTGTATTTTGGATCAATCACAGAAAATTTCTTGGCAACCCCCGATGTTATTCTTGGCAAGGTTAGCTCTAAACCACCTGTTGGAATAGAATTCCCAGCAGCAATCAATTGCTTTTTATCTTGCTCACTCATTTTGTAACTCCAAGCATTAAAGGTGGTGGTAATATCTCTTGCCATTACAGCAAAATGCCAATCATTTCTGTTATAGTTAACAGAGGCATCTAATCCAAAGCCCCAAGCACCGCCAAATTCGCCAACTACCCTGCGAATTACTTTTACGTTACCACCTACATCTAAACCTTCAATTTTTGTTTTGGTAGCATATGAACCAACAAAAGCATAATCCACAGCAGAAAAACTGCGTATCAAAGAATAGTTTATTTGGCCATCTTGCATAAGGTACAAGGTATTGGGAATGCCATCTACCCCAAATCTGATGAAGCTAATAGCCCCAAAAGAATTTTCGCTCAGTTTAAAACCCACACTACCATAATCATGTTTTGCAATGCCCGCAAATTGTTCATTGTGCATGAACGAAATCTGCAAATTATCTTTCATTTTAACTAAGCCTGCTGGATTCCAATAAGTAGATGTAACATCGCTGGTGGTAGCAATAACAGAGCCTCCCATGCCCATAGCCCTGCCTCCTACCCCAATATTTAAAAACTCATTGCTATACTTTAGCACCTGGGCCATTATTCCATTTGCAAAACCCAAAGACATTAAAACAAAAAAATATTTTCTCATCTATTTAAACACTTCTTTTAATTCGGTTAAAATCTGCTGGGCATTCTTAAACTCGTTATTCTCTAATCCACAAAAACATTCCTGAAGAATAATTTTGTCGCTTAAGGTTAAGGCAGGCAATCCCACTTTCAATATTATCCTGCTTAACGAATAAGCAAAGAGGTTATTATCTGTATAGTTTTTTATATAGGCCACTTTGCGAAAATGAGCATAAAATTTCAAAAAATTATCTTTATTGTTGTGTTCGTGCAAAGAAATAAATTGTAATAATTTGGTTTGATCCAAAGCGTTGAGCTGCGAATAGAAATCGTTGGCCACGCTGGGTTTATGCCTCATTAAAATCCTATCCAGCAACAATTCAAAAAGAATGTGACCAATAAACCACCTTCGCTCTACCTTGCTTTCAAAGGGTGTTTGCTTAACCGCCTCGGTGCAAACATGCGTACCCCATTCAAAAAAAGCAGAAGCATGGAAAATTTTATCGGCCGCATAATGTTGCTGACAACCAGTTGCTAATGGCTCAAAATCACCATAATCAAAATCCTTTAATTTACCTGGCAGTTTCACAAAACCCCTCGCCAAATCTGGTAAAACTAAGCCTGTGCTATACATAGGATTGTGGCCATTTTGGTGAATGTAAAAATGCGATAAATAATTCAAGCCTAGATTTTAAGTATCACAAATTAAAACAATTTGCAGAAAGCCGCTTCATTTAATGCATATTTTTACCATAGTAGGCGGCAAAAACTTATTTTCGCGTCATGACAAATTTTGTAGAAGAACTAAAATGGCGTGGCATGTTGCACGATATAATGCCTGGAACCGAAGAGCAACTTAATAAAGAGTTAACATCGGGATACATTGGTTTCGATCCAACAGCAGATAGTCTGCATGTGGGACATTTGGTTCAAATCATGACTTTAATTCATTTCCAAAGAGCGGGTCATAAACCCTATGCTTTGGTGGGAGGCGCCACTGGCATGGTGGGCGATCCTAGCGGAAAATCGGTAGAACGCAACTTGTTATCAGAGGATATTTTGTTCCACAATGTGGCTTGTTTGGAGAAACAACTTTCTAAATTTTTAAACTTTACCGATGGCGCTAATGCGGCTGTAATGGTGAATAATTACGATTGGTTCAAGGGAATGAGCTTCCTCAATTTCATTCGTGATGTGGGCAAACACATTACCGTCAATTACATGATGGCCAAAGATTCTGTAAAGAAAAGATTGGAGGGCGAAACGGGCATGAGCTTTACCGAATTCTCTTACCAATTGGTTCAGGGGTTTGATTTTTACCACCTTTGGAAAGAGCACCATTGCTTGGTTCAAATGGGTGGTAGCGACCAATGGGGAAACATTGTTACAGGCACCGAGTTGATCAGAAGAAAGGCCCAAGGCGAGGCTTTTGCCATTACCACTAGCTTGATAAAAAAATCGGATGGCACCAAGTTTGGCAAAACAGAAAGCGGCGCAGTTTGGCTCGACCCAAAAAGAACTTCTCCCTATAAATTTTTTCAATTTTGGCTCAATTCAAGTGATGAAGATACTGCCAGCTGGATTAGGATTTTTACTTTATTGAGTAAGGAAGAAATTGAGTCACTGGAGGCTGAACACTTGCAAGCCCCGCATTTAAGGATATTGCAAAAAGCATTGGCCAAAGAAATTACTATTAAGGTTCATAGCCAAGAAGCTTATGATACTGCTGTAGAAGCATCTGCCATTTTATTTGGCAACCCAAGTGCAGAAGCCTTTGCAGCCTTGGATGAAGCTACTTTCTTAGAAATTTTTGAGGGTGTTCCACAATTTACTCTATCGGCAGAACTGCTCTCAAACGGAATTTCATTTATAGATGTGTTGGCAGAGCACACCCAAATTTTCCCATCGAAAGGAGAAGCCAGAAAGATGTTGCAAGGCGGTGGTGTAAGTTTAAACAAACAAAAAATAGAAGACAGCAATTTGCTTATTGACCCAAGCCATTTGCTGAACCAAAAATATTTGATGGTTCAAAAAGGCAAAAAGAATTACTTTTTAATTACAGTTGCATAAAATATTGCAAGATGAAAAAAATGAAAACCATTGGTCCAAAAGACCTGCCTTTAGGCGAGTTTCACAACGCCTTGCTAACGGCTATAGCGCCAAGACCAATCTGCTTTGCCAGCACTATGGATAAAAATGGCAATGCCAATTTAAGTCCTTTTAGTTTTTTCAATATTTTTGGTTCGAACCCAACACGTTTTATTTTTTCACCAGCCAGAAGGGTGAGAGACAATACCATCAAACATACTTTGGAAAACGTGATGGCCACCAAAGAAGTGGTGATCAATGTGGTGAATTATGCCATGGTTCAACAAATGAGTTTGGCCAGTTGCGAGTATCCTAAAAATGTAAGTGAGTTCAAAAAAGCAGGCTTCACTCCTATTGCCTCCGAAAAAGTAAAACCCTACAGGGTAATGGAGAGTCCGGTGCAATTTGAATGCAAGGTGGTAGACATTATAGAAACCGGCAAAGAAGGCGGCGCAGGCAACCTCATTATAGCAGAAATGTTGCTCATGCATATTTCGGCAGATGTGCTTACGGCAGATGGCAAAATAGACCAAAATAAAATTGATTTGGTGGGCCGTTTGGGAAGTGATTGGTATGTAAGAGCAAGTGGCAATGCCTTATTTGAAGTAGCTAAACCCGCCAAAAATCTGGGAATAGGCTTTGATCAATTGCCAGCAGCCAT
>CANKQY010000059.1 GCA_947485745.1 Bacteroidota bacterium | reverse complement strand
TGGTTTGGCAGCTGGCAAAGGTGTTTTAATTTGTGAAACCAAAGAAGAGGCTGTAGCAGAATTACAATTAATGATTGCCGAAAAGAAGTTTGGTTCAGCCAGTGCAAAAGTAGTTGTTGAAGAATTTTTGAAGGGCATTGAGCTTTCTGTGTTTGTGCTTACCGATGGAAAAAACTATCAAATTTTACCCTCAGCAAAAGATTACAAAAGAATAGGAGAAGGCGATGCTGGACTCAATACGGGAGGCATGGGAGCCATTAGTCCGCTGCCGTTTGCCAACGAAGCTTATATAAAGAAGGTAGAAGAGCGCATTATTATTCCAACCATCAACGGCTTACAAAAAGAAGGCATTCATTATGTAGGATTTATTTTTATTGGCTTAATGAATGTGAATGAAGATCCCTTTGTCATTGAATACAATTGCCGCATGGGCGATCCAGAAACAGAAGTAGTTTTGCCACGTATTGAAAACGATTTAGTAGAACTAATGCTAGCCACCGCTCAAGGTAATTTAAATACCATTAATTTACGGGTTGATTCAAGAACTGCTACAACCATTATGTTGGTTTCGCAAGGTTATCCTGAGGCCTACGAAAAAGGAAAAGTAATGACTCAATTGGACGAAGTTAAAGACTCCATTTTGTTTCATGCAGGCACCAAAAGAAATGAGCAAGGCCAGCTAATCAGCAATGGGGGTAGGGTATTGGCCGTAACATCCTTTGGTAGCAATATTGCAGAAGCACTCGAAATCAGCAAGCGCAATGCGGCCATTATACAGTTTGATAATAAGTATTACCGCAAGGATATTGGGTATGAGTTTATTTAAAAATTTAGGAATAAATA
Source organism: Bacteroidota bacterium (assembly GCA_947485745.1). Classification (GTDB taxonomy): domain Bacteria; phylum Bacteroidota; class Bacteroidia; order UKL13-3; family UKL13-3; genus B1. The sequence continues at coordinate 16,139 of CANKQY010000059.1, read as the reverse complement.
CAAACAAAAAAAGAGGCTTTTGCCTCTTTTTTTGTTTAATAAATTGATGGTTCAATTATTTATTTCTTCTTGCTTTTTGCAGGAACATAATCAGGCAATGTTTTGATTTCTGCTTGCAGTTTCTCGTTGTTTTTTACGTAAGCATCATCATTATCTGCTTTAGCTAATTCCATTGATTTGTTTGAGGTTTCCATTGCACCAGCATAGTCTTTCAATCCTTTTTGGATTTTAGCTTTTAACAGCCAATTCCAGTATGCTTTTGGGTTTGCTTCCAAAGATTTATTGATCCATACTAATGCTTGGTTCAAATCTTTATTATTCTCGTAATAGTAATTTGCTGCGCCTGAATATGGACGAGTATCTTTTGACATTAAATCTGTAATTTGCTTGCTTAAACGCTCATCATAATAGCTCATTACTTTTATGCGAACAATCACTTGCTCCCATTTCAACATCAAATCGCAAGCATCGTTGCGCATGTTTGCAGGGTCGATGGTGAAGGTCTCTAAATAATTTGGGTTCTTTTCAACCTTTACTGTAAAACGAGCTACATCATTTTCTTGCTTGTAAGCATCAGCACTATTTACAGTTAAATCTTTGGTTAAAATTACAGTCCATTCAGTTTCTTCAGGGAAGGTAATCAAGCCATATTTGCCAGCTTTTACATCAATGCCATTTACTTTCACATCTTCACCAAACAATACAGTAGTGGCAGAATTTGCGCCTGTTCTCCAAAATTTGCCGTAAGGAACTACATCGCCAAATATTTTTCTGCCTCTGGCAGATGGGCGAGAGTAGCTAATTTCAATTTTGCTGGTAGCAAAGTTTTGTGAGACAGTGCAAGTAGGACTAGGTTGCGGAAACGGAATAGATTGGGCTTCAACCCTTGCGGTAAATAAACTCGCAGCTAAGGCGGTTAGTATAATTGTTTTTTTCATAATTGTAATTTCAGCTTGCAATTTACCTTTTCAAACCAAAAAAAATAACTTTAGTTTTGAGGGTATGAAAAATAGGAAAAGTGCCTCTGGCTTTATGGACAAAATGAAGGAAATTTTAAATACACCCATCCAAAAAGGCGAATCGGTTTGGATAGCTGATACTGCAAGGGTTTTTGGTAGGGTAAAGCTTGGCAACCAATGTTCTGTTTGGTTTGGCGCAGTGTTGCGCGGCGATGCCGATGAAATTACCATTGGCAATAGAAGCAACATACAAGAAAATGCAGTCATTCATGTAGATCCAGGTTACCCAGTAATCATTGGCGAAGATTGTATTATTGGTCATGGCGCCATAGTGCACGGAGCACAAATGCAAAACAATGTGTTGGTAGGCATGCACGCCACCATATTAAACGGCGCAAAAATTGGCAATTTCTGCATCATAGGCGCCAATGCCCTGGTAACAGAAGGTATGCAAATTCCAGATTATTCCATCGTAATGGGCTCACCCGCCAAAGTAGTAAAACAACTCAGCGAAGCCCACATAGAAAAAGTAAAACTCAATGCGCTTGCTTATGTGGAATTGTCAAAAGAGTATTTGGCATTTTATAAATAGTGATTCCTCATTGCACCCTTTGTTTTTTTAATTAAATTCCGAATTGTAATCATACTTTATGAAAATGAGAGAATTATTTAGGTTATTTATATTTTCAGTTATCTTTTTAATCAATTTTTTAGCCTCCGCCCAGAAGCCAGAAATAAAACGCATTGATCCGCAATTTTGGTGGCACAATCTGGAAACACGCGATTTGCAATTGTGCGTGTATGGCACTAATGTGGCTGCTTGTGAGGTAAAGATGAAAACACCAGGATTGGCTGTTAAGGATATTCAAAAGTTGGCCAATCCAAACTATTTAATGGTGTATATTGATTTGCAAAATTTTCATTCCAAGGAATTTTTGTTGGATTTTGTATTTGAAGGTAAAACAAAAACCATCACTTATGCTTTGCAAACCTTGCAAAAACTGCCGCATCAAATAGAAGCTTCCGATTTTGTTTACCTTGTTTTTCCAGATAGGTTCAGCAATGGCGATCCTAAAAATGATGTGATCAAAACCATGAAAGAGACTACTTGCTACAGGGATTCTTTTGGTAGCCGCCATGGTGGCGATTTGCAAGGTGTTATCAATCACCTAGATTATTTTCAAGACCTTGGTGTTAGCACACTTTGGCTCAATCCAACTTTGGTAAACGACCAGTATGCCTATAGTTATCATGGTTATGCTTTAACCGATCATTATTTAATTGATCCACGTTTTGGTTCGAACCAAACCTATAAAAAATTGGGCGATGAATTGCATAAACGTGGCATGAAATTGATGATGGACATGGTTTCAAATCATATTGGTAGTCAGCATTGGATGATGTTAGATATGCCTGATCCAAGTTTTGTTAACCAATGGCCAGAATTTACGCGCACCAATTATAGAGCTGCTACCCATTTTGATCCTTATGCGAGCAATTACGACAAACGCAAAATGGTTGATGGTTGGTTTGATACCCAAATGCCTGATGTAAATGAAAAGACCCCATGGGTTGCCACTTACCTCATGCAAAGTTACCTCTGGTGGATTAATTATGCAGGTGTAGATGCGTTTAGAATTGATACCTATAGCTACAACGATTATGCTTTTATGGATCAGTGCTTGGCTTACATACAACGTGAATACCCAGACTTTTACAGTACCGGCGAGATTTGGGAGCAAGGTGGTGTATTAAACATGGCCTATTTTACAGAGAACAATTCCTACAAGAAATCACCTGCTAGCAGTCACCTTACCGGTGCAAAAGATTTTCAATTGTATTGGGCTATCCTAGAAGGTTTAAACAATAAACCTGAATGGGATAAAGGCTTGGCTAAAATTTATAGTATCCTTACACATGATGGTTTGTATAATAACCCAAATTTGAACTTGACGTTTTTAGATAACCATGATTTGAACCGATTTTATACAGATATAAAAGAGGACTTTGCCAAGTGGAAAATTGGAATGGGAATCATGTTAACAATGCGCGGAGTGCCAAGCATTTATTATGGTACAGAGATTTTACAAACCAATGCCATGCCGCGCAAAAATGATGGTCAGATAAGAATGGATTTTCCCGGAGGCTGGCCAACTGATAGCATTAATAAATTTGTTGCAAGTGGTAGAACTGCTCAAGAAAATGAGGCCTACAATTTCATTAAAAAGTTTGCCAAATTGCGCAAAGACAACGAAGCATTTAATACCGGTAAGTTGATGCAATTTACACCAGAAGGAAATACCTATGTATACTTTAGGTATACCAATACCGAGTGTTTTATGGTTGCAGTTAATAGAGGAGAAAAGGAAGAAGTTTTAGATACCAAACGAATGCAAGAAAGGTTGACTGATTTTGTTAAAGGAGTAGATCATGTAAGCAATGAAGAAATAACAAATCTTGTTAAAATTAACTTGGCTCCAAATAGTATTCGTATTATTGAATTGAGTAAGTAGTTTTTTTGGGATTACAGCCAATTATTTAGCCAAATCCACCAAATCTTTGGCAATTTTACTGCCCAAAGCAACACCCATGCCATTGAGCCTTACGCCTATAAATTGCCGTTCACTTAGTGCTTCAACCAGAGGTAATTTATTGTCGCTAAAAGCCATAATGCCACTCCAAGTATGTTCTATTTCAAAATGGGTATCGGGTAAAATGAGGTCCTTTAAATAGGTTTGTAATTGTTCAATTATTTTTTGGTTCGAACCAAAATTTGTGGTGTTTTCACCTTCAAAATCAAGGTTTCTTCCGCCACCAAAAACAATTCTATTTTCAAAATTTTTAAAGTAATAATAGCCTTCATCAAAAAAGAAGGTTCCTTTAACTTTTAGGTTTGGAATGGGTTTGGTAACCAAAACCTGACCTCTACCTGGGTTTAATTCAATATGGGGTAATAGACTTTTTGTGAAAGCATTGGTGCAGATGAATATTTTTTGTGCTTTAAAGCTTATCCCATTCACAGCAATCTCCACTGCATCTTTGTTTTCCTCAATGGACTTTACTTCGGCACCAGTTAAAATTTTTACACCCAGTTTTTGTGCATGGAGCCACAAGCTATTGATCATTTTGCCACTGTCTATACTGCCTTCTAAATAATTATAAATAAGTTGAGAGGCATGCCTGGAGAATCCAAATTCTTTGATTTTGTCATTACAAAGTGAGAATACATTTTTGTTAAACAATGGATAGAGTAAAGCATTCATTTCATCCATTTGCGAAACAAAACTTTGATCCTCCCCATCTAAAATTACTTCATAGCCACCACAAGCATCATAACCCATCCCTTCATCGCCGAGCCTATTGCGTAATATTTGTAAGCCTGTGTGCCTGCTTTGCACCAAATCAAGCAAGGTTTTTTCACCCATTACACTTTTATCATGTAAGTTTTCACTCAATGAGCCAATACAAGCAAAGCCTGCGTTTTTAGTAGATGCCCCAGTGGGTAATAAGCCGCGTTCAAGCACCAATACACTGGCTTGGGCATTTTTTTCCATTAACTCGCAAGCAACAGATAAGCCCGTTATTCCAGCCCCAATAACAATATAGTCGTAATTAATAAAGGATCTTTTTTCCCAGAAGCTGAGCATTTTTTTTATCAGTATTAATTGGTTCGAACCAAACCAAAGATATTAAATAATTAGTTTAACCCAATGATTGGCTTATCTTTGCACCATTGATTTCTATAATTTAGAAGGAAATCATTGCAGAGGAGGTAGCTTAGATCATTGTTTTTGAGGGCCGTTTCTTTGCCCACAATTATTTATGACAACATTTGATCAGCTCAACCTTGTTGAGCCCATTTTAAAGGCTTTAAAAGCCGAAGGGTATACAACGCCCACACCAATTCAACAACAAGCAATTCCAATTTTATTACAAGGCAGAGACCTATTAGGTTGCGCCCAAACTGGAACCGGAAAAACCGCTGCTTTTGCTATTCCAATTCTACAACTTTTGTTTCAACAAAACCAAAAACCTGAGGGTGGAAGAAAGAAAATTAAAGCACTAATTTTAACCCCAACACGTGAATTGGCCATTCAAATTGAAGAAAGCTTTGCCGCTTATGGTAAATTTACTGGCATCAAGCAAACCGTCATTTTTGGCGGTGTTTCGCAACATAGTCAGGTAGAACGCCTGCACCGTGGCATTGATGTATTAATAGCCACTCCTGGCAGGTTATTAGATTTAATGCAACAAGGATATGTGCACCTAAATGAGTTGCAGTTTTTTGTGCTTGATGAAGCCGACCGTATGTTAGATATGGGATTTGTGAATGATGTAAAAAAAGTGATTGCAAAATTACCTAAGAAGCGTCATTCATTGTTCTTCTCAGCTACCATGCCACCCGTTATTCAAAGCTTGGCCGATAGCATTTTATTTCAACCAACTAAAGTAGAAGTAACTCCGGTTTCATCTACTGCAGATACCATTCAACAATCACTTTATTTTGTAAGTAAAACCGATAAGAAAAAATTGTTGATTCATTTGCTTCAAACCGAAAAAATAAACAGCGTTTTGGTTTTTACCAGAACCAAGCATGGTGCAGATAGGGTAGTGAAAGACCTCGACAAAGCAGGCATTAGAGCCGCTGCTATACACGGAAATAAATCACAAAATGCTCGTCAGAATGCCTTGAGTGATTTTAAAAGTGGTAGAATAAAAGTATTGCTTGCAACAGATATTGCCTCTCGTGGAATTGATATAGATGAACTATCACACGTAATCAATTACGAATTACCAAATATTCCAGAAACCTATGTTCACCGCATTGGTAGAACAGGTAGAGCTGGCTTTAACGGCATCGCATTTTCATTCTGCGAAGAAGAAGAATTTGGTGAACTAAAAGATATTCAAAAGCTCATTGGTAAAAAAATTCCGGTAACAGAAAATCATCCTTTTCCGCCAGATGCGCGGTACTCCGAATCAGCACCCATTCAAGCCAAACCCAAAAAGCAAATCCCACCGCATAACAGACCATCATCTCATAAACCAGAGCATAAGCCTAAGCGCTTTTGGCGCGGAAGAGATTAGAGAAGAAAGAGAAAGAGAAAGAGAAAGTCTCCTACGCCAAAGGCTCCGGCGACCGGAGGGTGAAGGGGAGAGGAAAAAGTCCGGGTGAAAGGAATTTGTTGGGACAAGTCGTGACTTGTCCTTGAGAATTTGATGGAAATGGGGGTTGTGAAGAAACGGAGAAGGGTCTCCTGAGCCTAAGGCGTCATTCTTAAGAAAAAAATATAGTCGGCTCAGCAAAGGGCCATGTTGGCGGTGAATAATGAATTGCTGGGTGTATATTGGGAAATAGGAAACGCTATTGCTGAACAGGAACAAGAAGCTGGTTGGGGAGGAAAAATAATAGATAAGCTAGCTGCTGATTTAAAGTCGGAATTTTTAGAAATGAAAGGACTTTCACCCCGCAATCTTCGATATATTAGAGACTTTTCTTTAGCATACCCAGATTTTTTGCAGCAAGGTGTTGCAAAATCGAAACTGCCTGAAAATAAAGAAAATACAATTTTGCAGCAGCATGCTGCAAAATTACCTTGGGGACACCATCAAGTCCTTTTAACAAAAATTAAGACGGCTGAAGAACGATTCTTTTATATTAAAAAAGCTGTAGAAAATGGTTGGAGCAGAAGCATATTAGAACATCAGATAGAAAGTGGTTTGTATAATACGCAAGGAGCATTGGTAAATAATTTCGGCAATACTATGCCTTGCAGGAATTATATGAATGATTCTTTTTTTAATTTAAACTTCGTAAATTTGACAAATGATTGATTTTTCAAATGGTGAGTTAAGGGTAGCTTTTTTCATGGAGCAAATGAAAAAGGCAATGCCTGAAGTTAAACGTCAAATTGAAGTTTATGAGAAGGCACTAAAAAACGGAACACTCATTAAGAATCCTAAACCTGCCCCGCAATTTAATAATGCCTAAACCAATTCTATTAGTAATTGCTGGTTGTAATGGCTCAGGAAAGTCAACCTTTTCAAATTACCTTGGGGCAGGTCAGTTTGATCCATTCGATTATGATTTTCATTTTCTAAAAAATTATTCCAAGCTTCTTGATTTTGATATTAAGGATAAAATGGCACATAATATAACCAGGCTGGAGTTAGAGCTACAAGTTCAAAATGCGATTTCAAATAAATCCAATTTTTGTTATGAGACCAATTTTAACTCTACTCCACTTTATTGGCCTCAATTATTCAAAGACAATGGGTATGAAATTCGTATGGCTTTTCTTTGTTTGAATTCAATTGAGGAGGCAAAAAAAAGGGTAGCAATTAGAGTTCAAAATGGTGGACATTTTGTGGCAGAAAACGAAATTGAAAAAAGGTATTTTGAAGGATTCGCCAACCTAAAAGCAAATTATAAATTTTTTGACTCTATTGATTTGTTTGACACTTCAACTTATGGTGAACCGCCTAAATTTGTCCTTTTCATTGAAAAAGGTGAAGTCCACTCAATCGAAAATATTCCTGAATATTTATATGAATTAATTTCTCCAAATATTTTATAACTATTGTTCTCTGAGAATATTTGGCCATAAATATTCTCAGAGCAGACTCCCAACAGCATATTTAATAAGTTTTGCTCCCAATATTAAGACCCAGCCTTCGGAAACGCAAGAAATCAATTAGGACCATAGTTTTAAAGAAAATTCCTATTAAATTGCTTTATCGAATTTGGAAGGTCGGAGGTTGGCTCAGTTCATCCGAAATATTAATAACACCAACACACTATATGCCGTTGAAAATTAAGGTAGAAATGAAAGTAATATTTATTTTTTTAATTACATTATCTTTTACAAGTTTAAACGCTCAGCATTTTTGGATTGCTGCAGAATTTCCTCTCAAAGATTCAACTTTGAAAAGCATAAAGTTTAGCCATAATATTCAACTTAAAAAATATGGGAATATAGATGATTTAGAAAAAGTTTATAATTGGAGATATAATTACATTAATAACCTTCTTGAAGCCAAAGCGGTCATATACGATGAATCTCTGTATAATTACATTGATTCCATATTTAACGTTATCACTAAATCTAATCCCAAATTACAATCGATGGAATTTAGATTTTTTATTTCAAACTCCCCTATTCCAAATGCAGCTTCTATAGGTGATGGTACTTTCATTATAAACCTTGGCTTAATAAGAAAACTGGATAATGAGGCTCAATTAGCTTTTGTCATTTGTCACGAAATCTCCCACTTTTATTTGGATCATTCAAATCAATCAGTCCTTAAACGGCATGAAAAAGCGCAATCCAAAATATTTCAAAAGGAATTAGATTCTATTGCCGCTCAAAAGTATGGTAGAAATAATATGATGAAGTCAATGTTAAAGAATAATATCTATTCACAAATGAATCATAGCCGTCTGCAAGAAATGGAGGCAGATTCATTGGGTCTCGTATTTTTTAAAAATACAATTTATAACCCTACCCAATCAATTACGTGTATGAATCTTTTGGACACTATAGACTTTTACAAATACCACGAAAAAATCAATTACAACAAGTCCTTAAGTTTTGAAAACTACCCTTTCAGAAATAGGTGGTTGGAGTCCGAAACAAGTATGTTTGGAGGGCCAATTGAAGAGAATTATTGGGACAGGGATTCTATAAAGTCCCATCCCGATTGTAAGATAAGATCAGCTTTTCTTAAAAATAGTTTATTACATACGAAAGTAAAAGTTCAGAATAACTATCTTCAAGACAGTGCCTATTTTGCTAGCGTAAAAGAGCAGGCTGACTATGAATTTATAAACAGCTGGATCTATTATGAGGATTATGGGCACGCACTTTTCTTTTGCCTTAAACAGCTGGAGTCAAATCAAAATGACACATATCTTTTAATAAAAGTGAGCCAAATTTTCAAATTAATTTATGACTCTCAAATAAATCATCAATATAGTAAATATGTAGAAAGGCCTTCGCCTAATAATGAAAAGGAATACAATCAATTTTTGGACTTTCTTGACAATATTCGATTATCCGAATTTGCAAATCTTAGTTATCATTATCATTTAGCCCATTTCACAAAATTAAATCAGAATAAAATATATCTTGCCAACTATAACTATTTTAAAACTCAAACTAGTAACTAAAATGAACTATAGACAAGCACTTTTAACATTAGCCTTTATAGGAATCTACTTTAACGTTTCATGGGGACAAAAGAGAACTGTTTCAAATGTGGTTTCAATTCAATTAAGAAACATGGGGCCGATACTTACAAAATCTGAAGTAACAGGCTATTATATGTTTTATCAAACTGACAGATTAAGTAAAAATGTATATAGCTATGAGATAGATATTTTAGATCAAAACCTAAATAAACTAACTTCTCATACGATAGAAGGGTCAAAATACCTTTCACTAATTGATGGAATTTATAACAACAGTTCTTTATTACTAAAACTATTTGATTCGAACACTAAAGAATTAACTTTTACTCAATATGACGGTAATGCTAAAGAAATTTCGAAAACGGTTAGAGTGGCAAACGGATATGAGATAATGGTAATTTCTCAAACTGCACTAAATAAGGAAGGCCAAAACATTACTTTATTCCCAATTGACAAAGTAGGATTTGTTGATTATCGCTCAGAGAAAAACAAGAATTACGGTTATGTTATAGATTTTTATCCTTCAGAAGTAGGGGGAAAAAAATGGAGTGTTTCTTCAGGTAAGCAATCAAAAGTACATGAATTCGCCAGTTACATTTATGGTGATGAGAATATCATCGTAAGCTCAATAATGAGTAAAAGTTCATTAATCGGCAATAGTGTAGAAATAAGGCTTTTGGGAGTTAATGCAAAAACAGGAGAAAAAATGTATGATAAGGCGCTAACCGACCCTAATTTTGAAACCCTAATTTTGAATGGTTTAGAAAGTGATTCAGATGGTAATGTATATATGTTTGGAAACTACTTTCCTAAAGGTAGAAGTGAATTGAGCAGTCCTAGCCTTGGATTAATTTCGGTTAAATTAAATAATAAAGGTGAAGTAATTGAAAAGAATTTTATTTCCTGGGCAGATGATGTAAGCAAATTCATTGATATCAATGAAAAAGGCAAAATGAAGGATGTTGGCTTTATCTTTTTTCACGATGTGGTAAGAAATGCTGATGGCAATATCTATGCAATTGGAGAACAATACAAAAAACAGATGTATGGAATCGGCACTGACATTGTGGTCGAAGATCTGATGATTTTTGAATTAAGTAAGGACTACAAATTGAAGAAGGTAAATATTGTAGCTAAAGGAAAAACAAAGTTTAGCTTACCAGATGGTATGGGAATGAATAGTTCTCAAATCTTGTCTTATTTCGTGAAATCTTTGGGCGGATTCGATTATGAGTTTATAGAATTTAACAAAGATCATTCGATTTTTAGTATTGGCTATATTGATTATGTTAAGTTAAAAGGTGAAGACAATAAATTTATCTTTGGATCTATAACTTATACAGATAGTAAACCCACTAAAGATTCTGTCGAACTAAAAACTGTAAAAGAGAAAAAGTCTATCAGGGTTTTACCGGCTAAAATTGGAAATATTGTCATTGTTGAATACTCCCCAAAAGAGAAGACTCTTAATATGCGTATTGAAAAATTGAATTATTAATATATGCCCTTAAAATTAAGGAAGACAAAAATTTATTTTTGATAAATTGTATAAACATTATTTAAAAACGTTATTAAAATGAAACTTAATCTTTCCCCAAAAACAAAAAAGCAGGCAACCCAAAGTCACCTGCTTTCCTAACGCTAGTTGCCAAAAGCTCATCCTACGCCACAGCTTCGGCTGACAAAGCCAACAGCTAACAGCCAAAAGCCAGCTACCAACTGCCAAAGACCAAAACCCAAAGACCAACTATATATTCTTAAACCTCACCCGATGCGGGGCAACATCTCCCATTCTTTGTTTCTTGTTTTCTTCGTATTCGCTGTAATTGCCTTCAAAAAAGTAAATCTGACTATCTCCTTCAAATGAAAGAATATGTGTTGCTATACGATCTATAAACCACCTATCATGGGATATTACCACCACACAGCCTGCAAAGTTTTCAATGGCTTCTTCCAATGCACGCAAAGTGTTGATGTCAATATCATTGGTTGGTTCATCCAGTAACAAAACATTGCCACCTTGCTTTAAGGCCATGGCCAAATGAACCCTGTTGCGCTCTCCACCTGATAATACACCTACTTTCTTGCTTTGATCAGTGCCGCTAAAATTAAATTTAGAGATATAAGCGCGCGCATTCATTTGCTTGCCGCCAACTATCATGGTTTCGGTGCCTCCACTGATTACTTCAAATACACTCTTGTCGGGCAATAGGTCTTTATGACTCTGATCCACATAAGATATTTGCACCGTTTCTCCTACTTTAAAGTCGCCACCATCTGCTTGTTCTAAGCCCATCATGAGTCGGAATAGGGTTGTTTTACCAACGCCATTCGGACCAATAATTCCAACGATACCACCTCTAGGTAAAGAGAAATTAAGGTTTTCGTAGAGTAATTTGTGACCGTATTTTTTACTTACGCCATTGGCTTCAATAACTACATCACCTAAGCGCGGACCAGCAGGAATAAACAATTCTAATTGTGCTTCCTTTTCTTTCGACTCTTCATTCAATAACCTGTCGTAGCTATTTAAACGTGCTTTTTGCTTGGCTTGTCGGCCTTTAGGACCTTGCCTTACCCATTCTAATTCACGCTCTAGTGCTTTGGTTCGCTTGCTTTCCGATTTTTCTTCTGCTTTCAATCGATTTGCTTTTTGCTCCAACCAGCTGCTATAATTACCTTTCCATGGAATTCCTTCGCCTCTGTCGAGTTCCAAAATCCAACCTGCTACATTGTCTAAGAAATACCTATCGTGGGTAACTGCAATAACTGTTCCCGGGAAATTTTTTAAATACTGTTCGAGCCAATCAACACTCTCTGCATCCAAGTGATTGGTTGGTTCATCTAATAATAAAATATCGGGCTGACTCAATATCAATCTACACAAAGCAACCCTGCGGCGTTCTCCACCTGATAATACATTTACCATGGCATCTGGCTCAGGGCAGCGCAAAGCATCCATGGCCTTTTCTAACTTGGTGTCTAATTCCCAAGCATCAAGTCGGTCGAGCTCTTCCATCACCACAGCCTGCCTATCCAATATCTTCATCATGTCGTCGCCATCTAAATTTGGGTCAGCCAACTTATTATTGATTGCCTCAAACTCATCCAACATGCCTGTGATATGGCTCAAACCTTCTTTTACACATTCAACAACGGTTTTGGTTTCATCCAAATTTGGCTCTTGTTCCAAGAAACCTATTTTGTAATTTTTGCTGTCAAAAACAACTTCCCCAGTATAGTTTTTATCAACTCCTGCAATGATTTTTAATAGGCTCGATTTACCTGATCCGTTTAATCCCAATACGCCAATTTTTGCGCCGTAATAAAACCCAAGATAAATATTCTTTAATACCTGCTTTTGTGGCGGGAAGGTTTTAGAAACCCCAGCCATTGAAAATATAATTTTGTGATCGCTCATGTTATTTTTATAGGGATGCGAAAATACGACCTAAACTGACTTTTGTAAAATAAAAAATAGTTCACGCCCATCTCTGGGTTTGATGGAGTTATGGCAAGGTTCCATTACTTTTATATTAAAATTTGGTTCAAACAGCTTTAAATACTCCTCTTTTGAGCCTCCAAATGGCGGACCTTCTTGGGTTAAAGGGAAGTTAAATAGCAATCCGGCAAGTTTTCCATTTTCGTTCAAAAGCTTGGGCATTTGTTTTGCATATTCTGGGCGCAAAGCAGGATCCAAGGCGCAGAAAAAGGTTTGCTCTATAATTAAATCATAGCTATTATGGTGCGCAAAAAAATCTGCACAAACCAAGTTTAATCGGCCTTCCGCAATTTCTTTGGCATATTTTTTCTCCATGTCTCTTATCGGACTAGGCGCATAATCCAAAACGGTAATATGCTGAAATCCCAATTTTAATAAAACCTCTGCCTCATGGGCATTACCGCAGCCTGGAATGAGAATTTTGAGGTCCTTATTGTCAATTTGTTCTACGTATTCAATCAGTGGTTTGCTGGCTGAACCAATATCCCAACCTGATTCTCCTTGATTATAGCGTGTTTCCCAGTAGTTTGCATTTAATGTGGGCATGGTGTGAATAGTTTATGTTTTGGAAGCTTATATTTGCACGAAAATAACACAACAATATGAAGTTTTTTATTGATACGGCCAACTTGGCTCAAATTAAAGAAGCCAACGATCTTGGTATTTTAGATGGCGTTACCACCAATCCATCCCTAATGGCCAAAGAAGGCATTAGCGGCGATGCGGCAGTTTTGCAACATTATGTAGACATTTGTAATATTGTAGATGGCGATGTAAGTGCAGAAGTTATTAGTACAGATTATGCTGGAATGATTGCTGAAGGTGAGAAATTGGCTGCTTTGCACAAAAACATTGTGGTAAAAATTCCTATGATCAAAGATGGTATCAAGGCCATTAAATATTTTACCTCAAAAGGAATTAAAACCAATTGTACTTTAATTTTTAGTGCTGGTCAAGCCATTCTTGCTGCAAAGGCTGGAGCTACTTATATTTCTCCATTTGTTGGAAGGTTAGATGATATTTCTTTTGATGGCATGGAGTTAATTGCACAGATAGCTCACATATATCAAGTTCAAGGATATGAATCGCAAATTTTGGCTGCTTCTATCCGCAATCCTATTCACATTATCAAATCTGCTGAGTTAGGTGCACATGTTATTACTAGTCCTTTAGCGAGTATCCTAGCGTTATTAAAGCATCCATTAACAGATTCTGGTTTGGCTCAATTTTTAGCCGATCACGCAAAATCAAACGGATAATTTCTAGATAGTTATTCATTTAAAAAGCCCAATAAGATTTTTCTTATTGGGCTTTTTGTTTTTCGGTTTGAACCAAAATATTATTTCCCCAACTCTATCAAATTTGCAAATAACCTATAAGCTCCGGGAACGCCTGCTGGCAACTCTCTAAAGAATACCAAGCCTGTATAAATGAAATTGCCTTTGCCATATTTGCCAATTACCAAAGCACCATTGTTTGATTTTTCACCTGGGTCGTTCATGCTAATAGGCATTTCATATCTGGTATCCATTTCGCCGCCATGGTAAATGCTTCTTTCTTGAACCCATCCTTTAAAATCTTCTTCGCTAATTTTGTTTGGCTTATTAAAAATTGGATGTTGTGGCAAAGCAAAATTAACTACTGCGTTTTCATCTGTAATTCTTTCGCGGGTAATTTTAAAAGGGTAGGGGCCCATATCTCCTTTAAAGGGTCCGGCAAAACTATTGGTATTGTATTGCACAATTAAGTTCCCACCTTGATTCACATACTCCATCAATTTAGCTTTTAACAAACTTAATTGCTCATTGGTATTGTATGCCCTAACCCCAGTAATAATTGCAGCAAATTGGCTCAAATCGCCTCTTGCTAACTCATCGTTAGATAGCATGGTTACATCATAACCCAACTGTGTTATACACGGAGCTACTTCATCTCCAGCTCCAGGTATATAGGCTATTTTTTTTCTGTTTGTTGAATTTGAAACAGTTGTAACTCTAACTAATTTTACTTCCGATTTTGGAAACAAAGTTTGTGTAGGAATGTGATCATATTTAATTTCTTTGATACCAACATTGCTAGTATTTTCATCCCCACCCTCAATAAGCAAGCTTTCCTCTTGCTTTAGGTTTGAACCAAGTTTCCTATAGTTCTCAATAGCCTTAAATTCTAGCTTGTCCATCGACTCCAATGCTGGTGCATTTAAATAGATAGTTATTTCCTTTTCTTCATTTTTCTTTTTTAGATTAAATGGAACTTGATAGCCAAGCATATCACTTTTTTGTGCAAGTTTAAACTCCTTAAAATCTTTGTCGTTGTTACTTAACTTCCAATTTGCTGGTGCAAAAATTTGTAGGATTCCGTTAGCGTTATCTTTGCCTGCTTTGATGAGCACTTTCATTTCTTTTTTTGCGGTATCGCCAGCAATTATCAAGTTGGTTAAGGGGTTTATTAAGCAAAAAGGGGTAACAACTACTGGCTTATACAATTCCCCTTTTTCAGGATCAACCCATTTGTATTTAATGTCTTTAGTAAGGCTTAACTCTTCTCCATTGATGGTAAAAATAATTTTTGCTTTAAAATCGGTGGTGGTGCCATATGGCCTATTCAGTTCTTCTTTGGCAATCAAGGCGAATTTATTATTTACAATGCCTTGGTTCAGCCAGAAAAGTTTTGATGTTTCTAAATTAGGGCAGGCTTTAAATGAAAAGTTAATTTGTAAAGGAATATTATTGCTTAAATTTTTATTCTTTAATGAATCAACCAAATTTTCATAACAAGAAGATTCTGCAAAAAACAGCGTTAAATCTTTTAATAAAATTTTTGTATTCGAGCGGTTAACAATGGTGCCTTTAACCTTCACACTGTCGCCCGACGTTATATTTGAATTTCCTTCACAAGTTGCTTCCCAAAATACCCCGTTTATAGCTAAAAGGAGTTGTGTAATTTGGTTCATTTTATAGTCTAGAATTCCAATATCTATTTTTGATAGCAGCGCTTTTGCTTTGAGTAAATTCTCTGTAGCTAAAGCACTGTTATTCTTATCAAATGCAGCTTTGGCTTCTTGTATGTGCTTCTCAATTTTTGCCCCATTTTTTTGTGTTTGAACCGAAATATTTATGCCTTGAAATAATTCGGTAATGTTGTTTGTATCTCCTTTAATAGGTTTAAAATATTCAAACATTTCACCTCTTTGTCTAGCGCTACCAAAACCCTGACTCTTATGCATACTTCTGCTTTCAGCCGCAATTTCACCATAATTTTTACCCAAGTCTTGGTTAAACCCACCCACATCAACTTTAATAAATCCAGTCATATCTGCATTGGGATTCCAAAACCTGATGGCACTGTTGTAGAACAATCTTTTGGCTTGCCATACTTGAACCGATTTTAATTGTTCAGGGAACTTTTTTGGGTTAGCCGCTGCTTCAAATGCTTCTTCCGCTAATATGGCTGATGCAGTGTGGTGCCCATGGCCGCCACTACCGTC
>CANKQY010000058.1 GCA_947485745.1 Bacteroidota bacterium | reverse complement strand
TTTTATTCATTTGCTTCCCTTTAGTTATCATGAATTAGCAGGAAGTAAATATGACAAGCAAAGTTTAAATAAGCTAATCCTAAATGGAGGCTATCCGCGTTTGTATGATAAAAAAATTAAACCAGGAGATTTTTACCCAAATTACTTGTTAACTTATGTAGAAAGAGATGTTAGGCAAATAAAAAACATCACTAATTTAGCCTTATTTCAGCGTTTTTTAAAAGTTTGTGCCTCAAGGGTTGGACAGGAAGTTAATTATTCATCAATTAGCAATGATACAGGGGTAGATCAGAAAACGGTTTTAAGTTGGTTTGGCATTTTGGAGGCTAGCTTTATTGCCTTTAGGTTGCAGCCTTTTTATAATAACTTGGGTAAAAGGTTAACTCAAATGCCCAAGTTGTATTTTTATGATACTGGTTTGTGTTGTTCTTTATTAGAATTAGAAACTGAATCGCATTTAAATACGCACCCTCTGCGAGGCGCTTTGTTTGAGAATTTTATCATCTTAGAATTACTCAAAGCAAGGTTTAATAATGGTCAGCGAAGTAACTTGTTTTATTGGAGAGATAGAACTGGAAACGAAATCGACATTTTATTAGATCAATCTGGGCAGGTTGTTCCCATAGAAATTAAGACTGCTGCAACCTTTACCAAGGATTATGTAAAAGGCATTAGTTATTGGAAAAAAATAAACCCACAGACTAAAAATTCCTTTGTGATTTTTACAGGGAATTCATCCTCCTTTAACAGCACCGATATTCTCAATTGGAAGGAAATTGGACTGATTAAAAATTAAGTAAATTGAATAAAAAGTGGAATTTAGAGCAAATTATTGTAACACCTGAAAGTTATTTATAACAACCCGTTTTCATAAGCAAAAGTCATCAATTCTGCTGTATTTTTAAGTGATAACTTTTTTAAAATATTTTTTCGATGTGTGATAACAGTGTAAGCACTTAAAAATAATTTTTCAGATATTTCAGTACTGTTTATTCCTTTGCCAAGCAAACATATTATTTCAATTTCCCTTGGTGTTAACGAAAACGTTTTTGCAAAATCATCTTTTGGTACACTTTCAAAATCTTGTTTAAGTTCTTTACTAATATATTTCTCTCCTTTATTTAATTTATCAATGGCATTTAACAATTCAGCTTTTCCAGCATTTTTTAGAATGTACGCAGATGCCCCAGATTTAAAAAATTCACGAATAAATACATTTTCATTATACATGGTGAGTATTATAACTTTGGATTTCGGATATTTTTGTTGAATTAATTTACAAGTTTCAAACCCATTTGGCCTTGGCATATTAACATCAAGTATTGCTATGTCTATATGGTGTAATTCAAAAGCTTCTATTACCTGTGTTCCAGTCTTTGCTTCTGCCACAATTTCAATGTAAGGAATATTTGAAAAAATTAGTTTTAATCCATCCAAAAATAATTGATGATCGTCTGCAATTAATATTTTAGTTAAATTGTTCATTAGGATAAATGGGTATTTCAATGATGATTGTCGTGCCTTTACTTTCTTTCGAGTCAATGTTTATTTTACCATTCATTGCCTCAGTTCTTGACTTTATATTTAACAATCCAATTCCAGAAAATTTTTGATTGGTATAATTAAAACCAATGCCGTCATCTTCTGCCATTAAAATTAATAAGTTATTCTCTAATATTAATTGGATAGATGCTTCTTTTGCTTTGGCATGCTTAATAATATTATTAACCAATTCTAAAACGATGCGATAAATATTTATTTCAATTTGAGAATCTATTTTTTCTTCAAGGTTAAAAATTTGGCATGTAAAATTTGTTTCGCCATTTGAATTTATTTTTTCTATTAAACTTTCTAGGGTAATTTTAAGTCCAAAATGTTCCATGCTAGAAGGCATCATGTTATGTGAAATATTGCGTAATTCAGTACAGGCTTTGTCTATCATTTCCAATATATTTTGGTAGACAATTGCTTCTTTCCCCCCTATTTTTTTGTTGCTTAAATCTAATGATTCAGCATTTAATCTTAAGGTTGAAAGCAGGCTACCCATGCCATCATGCAAATCCTGAGCTACTCGT
The DNA here is from genome assembly GCA_947485745.1 of Bacteroidota bacterium. GTDB lineage: Bacteria > Bacteroidota > Bacteroidia > UKL13-3 > UKL13-3 > B1. The sequence continues at coordinate 15,021 of CANKQY010000058.1, read as the reverse complement.
TTTCGTTCTTTTTCTTCACCCAAAAACAAGGCACGTTTCACTTCATTTTGTTTGGCACTTAATTCTAAACTTTTTAATTCAACTATATTTAATAATTCTGTATTTATTCTCTCTTTAATTTGGTTCAATTCTTCCAATTGTTGGATTTGTAACACTTGAATTTTTTCTTTTTCCTCTTTAAAAATTTTAAGTCTATCAAGTAAAGCAATGCTTAGGAGCATGCACTTTAACATTACTACAAAAATCACAAAATTATTGGTAAAAACATTATCTGAAAAACCACTAACACTATAGAACGACATAACGCCAATACTTATAATCCCTAATACTAAAGCTAGTACAAATATCCTTGCCGATTTGAATTTGTTTATTAAAAATACAATTCCAATTGATAATAGAAGCGTATATATAATTGGTATAAAACGATATAAAATCCAAATGGCATAATCTAATGATTTAGGACCTAGTAGCGAAGTAATGGCAATTCCCGTAGGTATTAACATGGCTAAATGTAATGCTATTTTAATTTTTTTTGTTATGTATTTTTTTGAAATAAATGATTCAGCAAATGCAAGTGCTACAATAAGCGAAATAGCCATAAAAAAGGTAACAGAACTGGCATTCCATTTTGGAAAATTAGGCCAAAAATATTGATAAGCTACTCCACTCAAACACATTTGTGTTATTGATAAAAATAGCATGTATAAAGCAAATAGTAAGAAAACTTTTTCACGTAGAATATAGGCCAAGTAAAATGAAAGCAAAGTGATAACTATTAATGTTCCATAATAACCTCCTAAAAACATATTTTTATTAGTAGAAGATGCTATAAAAGTATTTTCTAATTTTAAACTTAAAGGAATATGTAATTTTCGTCCTCCTACATTTAATTTAAAAAATATTTGTTGTGTATCAGCTGGAAATAGTTTTATTAAATAAAGGGGATTTCTGAATAGGATGTTTCTGTATGTGAAAGGTAAAACATCGCCACAGAAATTGCTATCAATTATTTTATTATGTTCGGTATTGTAATATAATATATAATCTATGAGTGGATTATTCAGTTCTAATACTAATTGTTTTTCTTCCCTACATTCATTTATAATTTTAATTTTTATCCAAACATCATCGGTATATTGACCTTCTTCAAATAACATTAAATCTTTTTGGTTTTTAATAAAAACAATGGTGCTATCCTTTAATAAATCTCGAATAGTGTATTTATTTTTTGAACTTATTAAATAAGTGCAATGCTTACCTAGCTCCATTTCTTTAAAATCATTCTTTATCAATAATGCATTTTGGCCAAATGAATTTAAAGCGTAAAAGACTAATATGATAAATAAGCGATACATGATTACAATATTAAAATTATATAATGAATGAAAAATACCTATTTTTAGGTATTTAAAAAAAATAAAATCTGGTTTAATGTTGAACAACAAAATTAATATTTATGAGAAATAATTTTTACAAATTGCTTTTACTTTTATTAGTAACAATTTCAAACAATCTAAATGGTACCAACATAAGTGGTGCTATTTCGGCAAATACTACATGGACTATTGCAGGAAATCCATACATAATTACATCAACTGTAAGCATATACACAGGAATAACACTTACTATTCAAAGTGGTGTTGTGGTTCAGTTCAATGATAATTTTGGTATGAATGTTTTAGGTACACTTTCTGCTACAGGTTCAACTTTTACATCAAGTAGCAGTTCACCTACTCCAGGAAAATGGGCTGCTATAAACATTGGTGATGCTACTTATACAGGAGTTGCGTCACTTACATCTTGTCAAATTTCATATGCGCAAAGTATCAATATAGTTAAGGGAACACTTACAACTAATGGAACAGACCTATCCAATTTTTTGTATTACGGAATTTTTATAAATGGAAACGCAACTAATTCGGCAATTGCAAATTTAACAAATGGAACTTTTTCAAATTGTGGTTCATGTATTTATGTCAATCAAAATGGAAGCGTTACCACTAGTGGAACAAATTTATCTAATTCAGTAAATGGAATTTATATTTCAAGCATTAGTAACATTATTCCTAGTAATTTTTCTGGTGGAACAATTAGTGGCATGACAACTGCTGCTATTAATGCAAATAATAATCCATTATATTCATTTACAAATGTTACTATTAATGGTAACTGTGCAAGGGGAGTTTGGTTGAATAATGGAAATATATCAATGACTGGATGTACAATAACTAGTTGCTTAACTCCAGTAGAATATGGTAGTCCTTCAATTTTTAAATTACTTGGTACTGCAAATAATTTTTTAGGCAATACCAATAAATATGTTTTTATTAATCATAGTTCATTGTCTAGTTCTATTAAATTACCTAACGTCAATATTCCATATTATTTTCCAAATGGATATACGATAAATACGGGTGGAAGATTAGAATTAAGTGATGATAATATTTTAAAATTTAATTATTCAGGTATAAATGTATATCAAGGAAAATTAATTGCAAATGCTAGTGCCGGAAAACGCATTTATTTTACTTCATTTAAAGATGATAATTTAGGTGGTGATGCAAATGGCGATGGTAACGCAACGGCACCCGCTCAAAACAATTGGAGCGGTATTGATTTTCCAGATGCTTCCATTGATTCTGCAAGTGTTTTAAGAAGAGTTACCATCAAATTTGCAGATAGAGGTATAGAAATTACAAATGCATCACCAACTTTAGATAGTTGTAATTTAAGTAATAATTACCACGGTGTATATATAACAGATGCTTCTTATCCTATTATTAACGCTTGTACTTTTGGCTCTAGTGGACTTACTCCAATAGCCCAAACATTTGATGCGAATCCAATTTTTACTGAAAATATTTTTTCTTTTCAAGATAATCAATATGATGCTATTGGGCTAATAGGAAGTTCAATTGTTGCCAATGCAACTTTAAAAATTAGAAGTGTAACTTCAACTACAAATATTACATATTTAATGCTTGGAGATATAACGATACCTTCAGGTAAATCACTAACCATAAATAAGGGAATTGTAATTAAATCATATAATAATTATAAAATTACAGTGCTTGGTGCGTTGTATGCAAATGGAACAGTGGATAGTAATATTGTAATGACTTCTGTAAAAGATGACAATGTAGGTGGTCCTGGAGATACAAATAAAGATGGTACTCAAACATCTCCGGCTAAAGGTGATTTTGGAGGAATAATATTTGCTCCAGGGAGTTTAAATGCATCTTTGTTAAATTATTGCGATATACGTTTTGCTTTCCTTAGTCAATCTAATTCAACTTATTTTGCCAATCAATATCTAAGTTCAGGTTCTATAACAATGGTAAATGTGAGCCCAACTATTTCTAATTGTAAAATTTCAAATGGTACCAATGGAATTATGTGTTATCAAGTTTCAAATCCTACTTTAAGTAGTAATACTATAGTAAATTGTAGTGCTACTCCAATTGCAATTTCTGTTTCTGCAAATCCAACTTTTACCAATAACACTTTTACCAATTCGGGCTATACTGGTTTGGGAATTATTGGCGAAGTGGTAACTGCAAGCGGAATAATTAGAAAAAGAAATATTTCGGGTTATACCAATATTACTTATGTATTATTAGATAATTTAACAGTTGCAAATGGAACTAATATTGAAGTGGAATCAGGTGTAGTCATTAAAATTGTTGATTATGTAAGCATAAGTGTAAACGGTGGTTTTAAAACAAGTGGAAATCCATTAAATAGAGTTACCCTTACTTCAGTTAAAGATGATAATATTGGAAATCCATTTGATACCAATGGTGATGGAAATGCAACAACTCCAACAGCTAATAACTGGTTATGTATAAATTTTAATCCAACAAGTGATGATAGTTATTCCGCTATAAAAAGTACGGATATTAAATTTGCTGGTTACAGCTCTTCATATTCAGTTAAATGGGACAATGCCGCTGCTTCAATGGACGATTGTTTAATCAGCAACACAAATGGTTTTGGATTAAAATTTGAAGGAAATTCAAATCCAGTAATTGATAGTGTTCAATTAGTAAATGGTAGTTCCGATCCAATAGGAATGTCGTTAACTTCCGATCCCACATTTACTAATATTACATTTACGGCCAATGCTACAAAGGGAATTAATATTATAGATGCTAACCTTTCTTCAAATGCAATTTTGAAAAAACGTTCCATGGCTGGAATTAGTAATATAGCTTATTTTATAAATAATTTAACGATAAGTACTGGCGCTACTTTAACCATAGAAGCAGGAGTAGTTATTAAATCAATTATTCAATTTGGCAATAGATCAATTACAGTTAATGGAGCTATTGTAGCATTAGGTACACCAATCGAAAAAATTATTTTTACATCTAAAAAGGATGACTCAAATGGCGGAGATTATAATAACGATGGCAATGCAAGTTCACCCACTAAAAATGATTGGATAGGTATTACTTTTAATATATCTTCTATTAATAGTTCACTTAAAAATTGTATTTTTAGATATAGTGGCGGCTCAAATGGTTATCATGGAGTTATAAATTACGATAATGCTAATAATGTAACCATTGATAGCAGTGTAATAGAGCAATCAAATAGCCCTGCATTATTAGTTTTGGGTTCATCTACTTCTGTTTTGAAAAATACACAATTACTTAATATAGGAGATGTTCCTGTAATTATGGCCATGTTTTCAAATCCAGTATTTACTAATATTTCGCTAAGTAATGTAAAAGAAATAGGTATAGGAATTTTACCTGAAACGTATTCTCAAAATGCAACTATTCCAATTAGAAATTTTGCAGGTTATACAAATATTACATATATAGGTAGAGGAACTTATACGGTAAATGCTGGAACTGTTATTAATATTCCAGCTGGAATAGTTTTTAAAGGAGGCAGTTGGGTAGTAAATGGCAAGTTAATGGTAAATGGAACAATCAACGCTCCTATAGTTTTTACCAGTATAGCAGACGATAATTATGGGAATCCGCTTGATTCAAGGCAAGATGGAAATATGGAAAATCCAAGAAATTTAACCAATGGAACAGCTATTCAATTTGAAGATATTAGTGATGATGCAAGTGTAATTCGCAACACAATTTTTAGATATAATAATGGCACTTGCATTCGGTTAAATTCTGCTTCACCAATCATTGATTCTTGCACCTTTCAAACCTCCCAATCTGGTGTTTATTTAACGGGTGTATCTCAACCTATTTTAAATAATTGCAAATTTGATAATTTGCTTTGGGGTTTTAATAGCCAATATTTTTTTCCTGGTTATCCTATTCAAACGTCTATATTGTCATTTCCGGCATCCATACTTAATAATACTATTTCGGGAAGTTATACTTACAAAGGAATTGGAATTATAAATGAAACTTTATCGCAAGACATTACTTTAAATAAAAGAAATTTTGGTGGTATTAATAATATACCTTATATTTTTGAAGGATTTACCATTGGTTCAGGAGCTACACTAACTATTGCTCCAGGGGTAGTTTGTAAGTTTAAATCAGGACAGTTAACAGCTAACAAGGGTTTAATTGCCGAAGGTGGATCCACTGCAGATAGTTCTATTGTTTTTACTTCAATTACAGATGATTTTTATGCCGGTGATACCAATGGAGATTCAAATTATACCGTACCAAATAGTTATTCTTGGACAGGTATTTCAATAGAAAACCAAGCATTAAATAATTTATGTAGGTTTAGAAATGTTATTGTTAAATCCGCCTATTATGGCATTTCAGCTATTAGTAAAAGCCCAAGTATTTCCAACTCCTTGTTTTTAAAAAACTATGAAGCCATTCATTTAACTGGTGCCTCAAATCCAATAATTAATAATTGTGATTTTATGGAAAATGCTTATTTTGGTGTAAATAACGTAAACCAATCATTCAATGTAGATGCTAGAAATTGTTGGTGGGGGAATAATACGGGTCCAACTATAAGTTCAAATATTGGTGGTACTGGCGATATTATTTCAAATGCAGTTTCATACTCACCTTTTAGAACAATAGATGCTCAAAACCCAATGATGGGTGATGTAAGTTTAAATGGAAAAGTTCAAGCATATGATGCGGCACAAGTATTACAAAAAACAGTAAGTTTAATCATTTTAAATGCTATCCAAAATAGAGTAGCTGACGTTTCGGGTACTGGTGGAGTTACAGCTTTTGATGCCTCACTTATTTTGCAATTTGTTGTTGATAAAATAAGGGTTTTTCCAGCTGAGGAGCTTTATAAATCGAATCCTTTTGAAGCTTCAGCTAAATTAAGTATTCCCAATCAAAATGTAATAGAAGGACAAACTTTTACAGTTCCAATTCAAGTTTCAAATATTATTAATGCTCAGGCTTTGGATTTGCAATTAAAATATGATCAGAATTTACTTGAGCTGGTAAATGTTTCAGCAAGTAATTTTACTAATGGCTTAAATGTTCAACAAAATATAGATGCTGTATCTGGAATTATTTATCTATCGGTAGCTGCTACCGAAGTGTTTAAAACAACTAGTGGCGATTGGGCTATATTGACTTTTAAAGTTAAAAGTAATAAAAATTCAAATATAAAAACAGCAATTCAGGTAATTAAATTTTTAGCCAATGAATCTTCCATGCCATTAAGTATTGAAAATGGTTTTGTTGAAATAAACAATTCAACTGGAATTAAAGATTTAAATCAAATAGGATTTAAAAAACCTTATCCAAATCCATTTTCTGACTATATTAATTTTCCGTTTTTATTTTCAAACACTGATGATAAATTAACCATTCAAGTGTATTCAATCGTTGGGAAAATGGTTTTTGAACAGTCTTTTGAAAATTTATCTTTTGGTGATAATTCTTTGATTTGGGATGGAAAAAATAACAATGGAGAAAAATTAGAAGTAGGTACATACCTTGTTTACTTTAAATCGAACACTACAAAATGGGTTGAAAAAATAATTTTAGTTAAATAATTTAATTAAACTTTAATTATAAAGTATGAGAACGATTATTTGCCTTTCAACAGTGCTTTTATTGCTTATTAGCAAAAATACTAACGCCCAAAGTGTTTTGGTTAGAATTCCTGATACAACTGCTGTAAATGGGAGTATTATGGATTTGCCAATTTACGTTGATAGTTCATTAACGGGTAAAAGCATTTTATCCTATCAAGTAAAAATTAATTACAATATTATTCCATTAAGTGTGATTGGAATAATTACATCTGGAACAGTAAGTTCTGGTTTTTCAGCTCCAATTTATCAGGTAAATACACTTACTAATGCTATCACAATTTCTGCTGCAGGTTCCAGTCCGTTAATAGGAAAAGGTATATTGTTCTATATTAGATATCAACTTTTACAAGCTACAAGTGTTGGCTTTTATTTTACAGGTGTTTCTAATTGTTTTTTTAACCAGGGAAATCCAATAATGAATTTGACAAATGGAAGTATTAATATTACAAGTATACCAACCATAAGTGCAAGTTTTAGCAGCAATAGCCCTCTTACTTTAGGCGATAGTGTTCAAGTATATGTAAGCGGCGGAACTGCCCCTTATTCATACCAAGTTTTAACACCATCTGTTGCAAATATTACAATAAATGGAATGCTTAAATCTTTAGCCGTTGGCAAAACTAAAGTAAGGGTTCAATCGGCAAATAGTTTAGTTGATACCACCGATAATGAAATTGAAATTAGGGCTTTAAAAATAAGTTTGCCAGACACCACTGTTTTGCCATTATCAACGGTTATTTATCCAATTAAAATAAATAGTACAAACAGTTCAAATATATTATCAGGTTCCTTTCGACTAAATTATACATCAAGTTATTTAATGCCAGATTCAATAATTATTATTGGTACATTATTGCAAAATGCTTTTGTAACTTATCAAAATTTTTTAAATTACACTTTGATTTCTTTTGCTAGTTCTAGTCCTTTGGTTGGCGTAGGCGATTTATTGAGGATAAAGTTTAAAATTATAAATCCTACTGGTAGTGGCTTAGCCATACAAAACATTGTTTTTAACCAATCACTTTTGGCAAATAATAAAGATGGTTATATTTATTTTACACCTATTTCTGCCCTTAATATTTCTCCTACTTTTGGAGAATTGTTTACCAACCAAACTCAACAATTTACTGCTTCAGGAGGTAAACCACCTTATTTGTTTTCGGTAAGCGATACCAGTAAAGCAACCATTTTAAGTAGTGGATTATTTAGACCTAAAAAAGGTGGACAAGTAAAAGCGGAAATTACGGATAGTTTAAATACTAAAGTTCAAACCAGTTTTTTTCAATTATATGATGCCGCTATTTCACTTCCAGTAAGCAGTATATTGAGTGCTAGCTATATAAATTACCCCATATTTATTTCTAATAATAGCGGTCTAAGACCTATTTATTCTTTACAAATAACAGTTTCTTTTACTCCTAATACATTAGATTCTGTAATGGCAGAAATTACAAATTCATTGACATCAAATTGGAGTATTACTCAAAATGTTTTAAGTGACAAAATTATTATTGCCATTGCTGGTATTTTGCCAATAAATACGAGTGGTGTTTTGTTTAGAATTAAAGGAAAAGTTAAATCAACTATTGGTGTTGGGAATTACATTTATTTTAACGCTTCTAATGTATTAGTAAATGAAGGCGATTTTTATGCTAAAATAACCAATGGCTCATTAAAAATAGTAACAAGTTTGCAAAAAGATATTGGTATTAATACCATTCCTAACATGAATTCTTCGTGCGGTAAATCAAGCGAGGAAACAATAACTGCAAGCATTTATAATTATAATAATTATGCTTTTTTTATAGGCGATACCATTATGATAGCTTATAAAATTAACAATAATCCAATAGTAAAAGACACGATTGTTTTAAACGATAATTTAAGTTATAATTCCACCTATGTTTATAATTTTAAACAGAAAGCAAATTTACTTTCACCGGGGTTATATAACTTAAAAATATTTACGTTTTTACCAAACGATCTAAATATATTAAACGATACAAATTCAATTACTTTTCAAGTTTATGTTAAACCAATTGTAAACCTTGGATCTGATACAGCAATTTGTTTTGGAGCAAGTAAGTTTTTAAATGCCACCAATCCTTCTTCTACGTATCTTTGGAGTAACTCATCTACAAACCCAACTATTTTAGTTAATACATCTGGTCAATATTGGGTACAAGTTTCTAATTCAAATTGTATATCATATGATACCATTAATATAGTTGTAAATCCAATTCCGCTGGTTTTAAATTTAAATGGATTAGGATATAATGGAACTTGTGGAATTGACAGTGTTTTACTTTCTGTTCCATATAATACTTCCAATAAGTATCGTTGGCTGTTAAATGGTTTGAATACTAGTAATTCTAGAGATACTTTGAATCAGTTTTTTGCAAAAAATTCAGGAACATTTACTGTAAAAACTACTAATATGTTTGGATGTAGTTCTTTAATGAACGATACAGTAATTACATTAGCTACAAGTCGCCAAAATGCACCCTCAATTAGTGGTAATACAGCGTTTTGTGAGGGTAATTCACTTTTGTTATTCGCAAGTACTATTAGCAATGTTTCCTACAGATGGATTGGTCCAAATGGCTTTACTGCAAATACACAAAATATTCAAATTTTAAATGCTAATGTTATTGCTTCTGGTTTATATAGTGTTTATGTAATTAAAAATGCTCCTACAAATGGATGCGATACAAGTAGTATAATTTCAACTTTTGTAACAGTTTATCCAAAACCAATTATCCAAAGTCTTCTCGTTAATGGGAATTTACTTTTTTGTAATGGTGACAGTATAATTTTAAGCATAAATAATCAAATTGGATATAGTTATAGATGGTTAAAAAATGGAACAAATACACTTTATGATGCCGATACTTTTTCAAGTTATACAGCAATTTCAAGTGGAACTTATACTTTAAAAGTAACCAACACCAATGGCTGTTTTAGTATTATGCGAGATACCATAGTAACGGTAAATCCTAAACCAAATACAAGTGCTATAAATGGGAGTGCTAATGTATTGGTAAGTTCAACACAAACATACAGCGTAAGCAATACTTCAAGTTCTGGCTATAATTGGATAGTAAGTAATGGGACAATAAATAGTGGAAATGGCAGCAGCAGTATATCTGTAACTTGGCCATCATCTGCAGGAATAGGTAGCGTTAAAGTAATAGAAACAGGCTCAACAGGTTGCAAAGGCGATACACAAACTTTAAACATAAATGTGAGTAGTACTACCTTAAATGTAAATCCTTTAAGTTTAAGTTATTTAAATACCGCTTCTTCAAAAAAGGTGGGTGTAACCAGTAATACCAATTGGATAGTAAGTGCAAACCAAACGTGGGTTACATTAGATAAATCAAGTGGCAGTAACAATGATAGTATAATAATAAACGTAGCTGCAAATAGTACTGTTGTTCAGCGAACAGCAACTATAACTTTTACCGCTGGTAGCCTTACCCAAACAGTAAATATTACACAAGATAGTACCCCAGTTTCAGCCGACCAATTGAGTTTAAACAAAGATTCAATTGTTACTGGTTCATCAGCATTAAGTACCACTGTTCAGTTGCTAAGTAATAGAAGTTGGACCATTACTAATCCTTCATCTTGGGTCACTATTTCACCTATGACTGGAAGCAATAATGCCATATTAAGTGTAAATATTTTGGCAAATTCCACCATAAGTGTTAGAACAGTTGATGTTTTGATTTCAGCAGGAATAATTATAAAAGAACTGAGAATAAAACAAGATGCATCAGTTAGTGTAAGTGAAGTAAACAAAACAAATAATATTACCATTTACCCTAACCCAACTTATGGAATAGTCACCATTTCATCAAGCCAAACTATTGCAAATATTGAAGTTTTTGATGTAACTGGAAAGATAGTTTATACCCAACAAAATAATAGAAATCAAACCAATACTGAAATAGATTTATCTGCTTTAAGCAATGGCATTTATTTAATACATGCACAAAATAATTTTGGTGGAATTAGTAAAACTAAATTAGTAATCAGTAAATAAAAATCAGTAGGATTAATGGTTGCTGAGCTTGTCGAAGTAACTTTAGGCATAATAAAAAAAAGTAGACAAATATGAACACACACACAATAATCATTGCAAAAAAACAAGCCATGAGCTTTCGGTACATTGCTTCTACATTCTTCCTTCTTTTACTTGGCTATTCTGGTTTTGCACAGGTACCAACAATTATTACTTTTGCGCCTACAGCTGGCCCTATTGGAACAACAGTAATTATAACTGGTACTAATTTTAACACTACACCCGCCAACAACATCGTTTTCTTTGGCGCAACCAGAGCAACAGTTTCTGTTGGAAGTTCCACTTCTTTGACCGTTACAGTTCCCACTGGCGCCAGTTACCAACCTATTTCTGTAACCAATTTTGCCAATGGCTTAACGGCCTACTCATCAAAACCATTTAATACCACCTTTCCTTTTTGCGATACAATCACTTCCTCTTCCTTTGTTATTAAAGCAAATTTAACAACGGGAAGTTCCCCTTATAGTGTTTCAACGGGCGATTTGGATAGAGATGGAAAAACTGACCTTGCTGTAGTGAATAATACTTCCAACACTGTTTCGATATTCCGTAACACAGGCAGCAGCTCAACTGTTTCCTTTGCCGCTAAACTAGATTTTACAACAGGAACATCTCCTGTTAGCATTTCATTAGGTGATTTGAATGGAGATTTCAGGTTAGACCTTGTTGTTGCTAATACTAATTCCAACACTGTCTCAGTTTTCAGCAACACGACCAGCAGTGGAATAGTTTCTTTTGCCGCTAAACAAGATATTACAACTGGATCATCGCCTAGTAGTGTTTCAACTGGTGATTTTAATGGAGACGGCAAATTAGACCTTGCTGTTTCGAATAGTGGCTCTAACTCTGTTTCGGTATTTCGAAACACGGGCAGCAGCGGATCAATTTCCTTTGCAGCAAAAGTAGATTACACAACAGGAATAAATCCTCAAAGTGTTTCAACAGGTGATTTGGATGGAGATGGTAAGACTGATATTGCTATTGCAAATTATGGTTCCGACTCAGTTTCGGTATTTCGTAATACAAGTAGTGGTGGAACAATATCCTTTGCCGTTAAAGTTGATTTTAGAACGGGGACAAATCCAAATAGTATTGCAATAGGTGATTTGGATGTTGACGGCAAGCTAGATCTTGCTATAGTGAATGTTATGTCCAGCTCTGTTTCCGTATTCCGTAATACAAGCAGTAGTGGAACAATTTCTTTTGCTAATAAAGTAGATTTTACAACTAGTGGACCTATTAGCGTTTCAATAGGCAATCTTGATGGCGATGGTAAGCCTGACCTTGCTTTTGCGAATTATGGTTTTGGCTCTGTGTCTGTATTTCGAAACACAAGTAGTAGCGGAACAATTTCCTTTGCCACTAAAGTGGATTTTACAACGGGAGAATCCAGAGGAATATCAATAGGTGATTTGGATGGAGACGGCAAGTTGGACCTTGCTGTTGCGAATAAGAGTTCCAACTCTGTTTCGGTAATCATAAATTTAGATGGAATATGTTTCCCAACTATAACTTCTTTCTCTCCAACCGCAGGACCTATTGGAACTACAGTAATCATTACAGGTACCAAATTTAACACAATACCCGCCAATAACATTGTATTCTTTGGTGCAACCAAAGCAACTGTATCTGCTAGCACTGCAACCTCGCTTACAGTCATTGTTCCGATGGGCGCCAGTTACCAGCCAATCTCTGTAACTAATATTACTTATGGCTTAACTGCTTACTCCTCAAAACCATTTAATACCACCTTTCCCTGTGGCGGTATAATCAATACAAATTCCTTCGCTGCGAAAGTTGATTTTACAACGGGAACAAACCCCAAGAGCGTTTCAACTGGCGATTTTGATGGAGACGGCAAGTCTGATCTTGCTATAGTGAATACTACTTCCAACTCTGTCTCAGTATTCCGAAATACGAGTAGCACCGGAATAATTTCCTTTACCTCAAAAGTAGATTTTACAACAGGATCAGGTCCTTACAGCGTTTCAATAGGCGATTTCGATGGAGACGGCAAGACTGATCTTGCTATTGCGAATAATGGTTCTAACACTATTTCGGTATTCCGAAACACAGGTAGCAGTGGAATAATTTCCTTTGCTGCGAAAGTGGATTTTACAACAGGAAATTTTCCTTGCAGTGTTTCAATAGGCGATTTTGATGGAGATGGCAAGACAGATCTTGCCGTAACAAATTATAGTTCAAACACCATTTCTGTATTCCGAAACACAGGCGATATTGGAACAATTTCCTTTGCCACTAAAGTAGATTTCATGACGGGAACATCTCCTATTAGCATTTCAACGGGTGATTTGGATGGAGATGGCAAAACGGACATTGGTGTTGCGAATTATAGTTCAAACACCATTTCTGTATTCCGAAACACAGGCGATATTGGAACAATTTCCTTTGCCGCTAAAGTTGACTTTACAACAGGAGGATCAATACCTAGGAGCATTTCAATAGGTGATTTGGACGGTAATGGCAAGCTAGACATTGCTATTGCAAATGCTGGTTTCGCTACTGTTTCGGTATTCCGAAATACGGGGATTAGCGGAACAATCTCCTTTGCCTCGAAAGTTGATTTTTTATCAGGGGAAACTAATTATAGCATTTCAATAGGTGATTTGGATGGTGATGGAAAGCTGGATCTTGCTGTTGCAAATAGTAATGCCACTGTTTCTGTATTCAAAAACACGGGCAGCAGTGGAATAATTTCCTTTGCAACTAAAGTTGATTTTACAACCGGATCACTTCCTACAAGCATTTCAAATGGCGACTTCGATGGTGATGGCAAGTTGGACCTTGCTGTTGCGAATAACAGTTCCAACTCTGTTTCGGTATTGAAGAATACAATAAAAACTCCAACAGTAACCGCTAGTGCATCAGCAACTTTGGTATGTATAGGCGATAGCGTAACGCTTACAGGAGGAGGAGCTAACACTTATGGTTGGACAAGTGGAGTAATAAATGGAGTTGCATTTGTTCCACCAGCAGGAACCACCACTTATACCGTTACAGGAACAGTTGCTGCAACAGGTTGTCAAAACACAGCTACAATAGTTATAACGGTAAATACATTACTGCCAACTGTTAGCAGCAATGCTACAGCAACCACAGTTTGTGCAGGTGAAACCATTACTTTGACAGGTGGTGGTGCCAGTACTTATACTTGGTCAGGTGGAGTAACCAATGGAGTTGCATTTGTTCCCCCAACGGGAACCACTACTTATACTGTTACAGGAACAAAAGATGGTTGTAGGAACACAGCCACAAAAACAATTACCGTTAACCCATTACCAACTGTTACTGCCATTGCAACGGCAACTACAATTTGTGAAGGTGATACCATTACTTTAACAGGAGGTGGTACTGCTAATATTTACGATTGGTTAGACGGAGTGGCTAATGGTGTACCATTTGTTCCAATGATGGGAACCAATATTTATACTGTTATAGGAACTAACACTACCACTGGATGTGTGAATACAGCCACCAAGAACATTATTGTAAACCCTCTACCGATATTAGAAATTACTGCTACTGATATTACAAAATGTAGTGGCCCTTGCAGTGGAACAGCAAGTGTAATTGTAACAAATGGAACAGCACCATTTTCCTACCTATGGTCAAATGGTCAAATAACAAATACCGCTTCATTTTTATGTCAGGGCAGCACTGTAACTGTAACAGATAATAAAGGATGCAAAACCAACAATAATATCAATAGCTTAACTTTTTCTAACCCTAACCCCAATATTTACCTCACCAACCTCGCTGCCATTGATCAAACAAAATTATCTCCTGCTTTTGCCTCTTTTTACAGTTATAATTTACCAACTACCATCAATGCAAATCCATCTAACCCTCGAAACTTTGTAGATGCAGGAAAAAAGGCAAGATTTAAAGTAGAATGTACCAATCA
>CANKQY010000057.1 GCA_947485745.1 Bacteroidota bacterium | reverse complement strand
CGCATGTAGCAAACTCCAGCATAATAATGTGCTAAGTTTCCAACTTTGGTTAGGCTATATTCATCTGCAACCGCAATAAATCCTAAAGCATCTCCTTGGCCATTCAATGCCAGATCAAAGCTGTCTTTTTCAAACCAATTTTGTGCGGTGAAAATAGCTGCTGATGCCTCTTTTTCTTTTGGTTCAATGTAAAATTTGTTGAAACTAATATATCCAGCAACAATTAATACCGCTGCAATAACAGCCATATTGATTTGCTTTTTGTAATTTACATACAATGTTTCAACCTTATGAGTGGTTTCAATAAGGGTGTGGTCTAATTCTAACTCTGCGTTTTTTTCTTCTTTGTGGCTCATCTGGTTCGCTTTCTTATTCTTTTATAAACGGATAATTTGGTTCAAAATAAACATCTTCGTATAGGTCGGATGCAGGCGGATAAGGCGAATTCTCGCTAAATTCTACTGCTTCATTTACTACAAGCATAATGTTTTCTTCTATCTTTTCTAAATCTGCTTCGCTGGCATATTTCTTTTTTAGTAAAACTGCCTTCACTTGCTCAATTGGGTCTTGCGACTTATATTCCTCAACTTCTTCCTTGGTACGGTATTTTGCGGGGTCGCTCATACTGTGGCCACGGT
Source organism: Bacteroidota bacterium (assembly GCA_947485745.1). Taxonomy (GTDB): domain Bacteria; phylum Bacteroidota; class Bacteroidia; order UKL13-3; family UKL13-3; genus B1. The sequence goes on along the minus strand of CANKQY010000057.1, from coordinate 16,467 downwards.
ACCTATAGGTTCTAATTTCTAATAAGGTTGGCCCTTCACCTTTTCTACCTCTTTCAGCAGCAGTTGCAATGGCTTTGTGAACTTCTTCTGGGTTCATGCCATCCACCGATTCAGAAGGCATTTCGTAGCTTTCGCCAATTTTATACATTTCACGCACATTGGTTGTTCTTCCTACAGAAGTTCCCATGGCGTAACCGTTATTTTCAATAACAAATATTACTGGCAAATTCCAAATCATGGCCATATTAAAGGTTTCATGCAATGCACCTTGGCGGGCAGCGCCGTCGCCAAAATAGCATACTGTAACTTCCTTGCCACCTCTGTATTGATCTGCAAAGGCAATACCAGCCCCAAGAGGAATTTGTCCGCCTACAATGCCGTGGCCTCCAAAAAAGTTATGCTCTTTGCTAAACATGTGCATTGAACCACCTTTTCCTTTAGAGCAGCCAGTTACTTTACCATAAAGCTCAGCCATTACTTCTCTGGCAGGTATGCCACAAGCTATTGCATGTGCATGGTCTCTGTATGCCGTAATGATTTTATCCCCTTTGGTTAGGGCACTCATGGTTCCGGCTACAACGGCTTCTTGGCCAATGTAGAGGTGACAGAATCCTTTGATTTTCTGTTGGCCGTATAATTGGGCCGACTTCTCCTCGAATCTTCTCATGAGCATCATTTGCTCATACCAGTTGAGGTAAGTTTCTTTAGTGAAATTGTTTGTTGCCATTTTTAGAGAATTGCAAAAGTATGCAAAATATTACTTTTGACAAGTATTCTTTGTGCATTGATTATCAGATAATAGGAGTTTTTCTTTATTTTAAAGTGCACGTTTTCTTAAATTGCCACCATGTATCTCAGCCAACTTAGCTTAAACCAGTTCAAGAACTATCCTCAAACTACTTTTCGGTTCAGCCCGAAAATTAATGTACTTTTTGGAAAAAATGGCGCTGGCAAAACCAATGTGCTAGATGCCATTTATTATTTATCCATAACCAAAAGTTACTTTAATTCGGTTGATCACCAACAAATATTGCAAGGCGAACAATATTTTGTGCTGGAGGCTTTGGTAAATAGGGAAGATGTAAGTGAAAAATTGCGATTGGTTTTTCAAAGAGGTTTGGGCAAAAAGTTATTGGTTAATAACAATGAACTCGAAAAATTTTCTGAGCATATTGGGGCTTTGCCAATTGTAATGATTGCTCCAGGCGATATTCAGCTCATCTATGAAGGTAGTGAGGAGCGGAGAAAATTTGTAGATTTAATTATTTCACAGTGCGATAGAATTTACTTGCATGAATTGATGCAATACCAAAAAACATTGGATCAACGGAATAAGCTGCTGAAAGATTTTTTTGAAAATAGGTATTTTAACCGAGATTTATTAGAGGTATACAATGAGCAATTGGGTAGGAGTGGGACCTATATTTATAGGGCACGATTGGCTTTTTTAGATATTTTTAAACCCCTTTTTTTAGAAAATTACAAAACCTTATCTGGTACAAATGAGCAGGTTGATTTGGTTTTTGAATCAGATTTAAATAAACAGATTTACCCAGATTTATTGATCTTGCATGAGCAGGCAGATATAGATTTATTGCGCACCACACGCGGCATTCATAAAGATGATTTGTTGTTTATTTTGCAACATAATCCGCTAAAGAAATTTGGTTCACAAGGGCAACAAAAATCATTCATTATCTCTCTTAAATTAGCCCAATTTCAATACCTCGAAAAAATGAAAGGAGTGAAGCCCTTGCTTCTGTTGGATGATATATTTGAGAAATTGGATCAAACCAGGTTAAAAGAATTGTTTAAATGGATTACCAACGGAAACTTTGGCCAAATTTTTATCACGGATACCCAAAAAGAAAGGTCGCAAGTAATTTTGGGTGAATTAGCAATTGACCCAACTTTTTTTGAAATTAGAGAAGGTGAAATTGTATAAATTAAAATCCACTGTTTAGCTATTTTTTAAATTCATCAACCTTTAATTTATTGTATACTTCTATGGTCTTTCTCATGCGTCTGTTATAAGGTTCGTTTATGATAACATAAGATACACCAGAAATAACGGTTGATAGGCCAATTCCAATCTAAAATTGTTGTGCATTTTCGGATCCAATGGCATAAACAAAAGGAACAATGGAAACAACCAATAAAGCAAATTCGGCATGTTTCAACATTCTCATTTTTTTAAATTCCTTGTAGGCCTCGGGATAGGGTTTTACTAATTTTTTTAACTCAGTATTAGAGAGGGTCGCTTTTTCCCGAATTGGGAAAATAGTATTGTAATGATTCACATAATCTAGGGTGTCTAGGGTTTGAGATTTTGCTGTAATTGTTGCTAAAGTAAAAAATAGGACAATGGTTATTTTTTTCATATATCTGTTATAAGTTTTTGGGTAAAAAAAGTTTTATTTCGATTTGGATTTTTTTGAAAAAGGTTGGTATGCTATTTTCATTTTACCTTGTTCATTGGTTTTAATACTTAAAAAAAAGCATGGACCAAGCTTTGAATCGGTACCAATATTTTCGGGCTTAATATTTTTATCATGTTTCTTAATATTGCTAAGTGGAACCTGCAATAAAATGTAGGTGCTGTCTTTAAATGAATACCTACCTTCTACAAATAAGCGTGCAACATTGGTGCTAATTTCCATTCTTTTTATATCAGTTTCTGTACCATAAGTTTTTAAATCGGCCTCAATTTTAGAGAAACTTATATTTCTAAAATCCCTGTTAGTCATAATAAAATTGCCCATCTCCATAATAGGTTGGTAGTTAATTAACTGCCCATCTTGCACCACCATAGTTACATGCCCTTTTAGATGCATGTTCATAAAATTGGCGTTTTTATCTAATAAACTACTCAGGTCTATTTGGGCATTCATTTTTCCAAAGATATTTTTGGAGGTAAGGTTTTTTGAGCCAAAATTATTAAACGAATACATAAACTTGCTCATGTCGACTCGCGTAATTTTTGTTTGAATATTAAAAGGCGACCAATCCTGCGAAAACTTTTTAATTTCACCTGTTAGTGCAATGGTGCCACCTGCAAATTTGGCCTCAAATGGACCTATAGTAAGGTTATCATTTTTCATTCCTAGGTTGGCCTTTACTTGGGTTGCTTTAAATCGGTCTTTCACCAATTCATCGGTTTGAACCGAAATGTTATAGGTGATTTTTTCATGTATCTTTAGTGCAGTATCGTATATTTTTTTCAGCTTGTTTTTCTTTAATTTATTGGCAGAGTTTTGTTTTTTCTGCTTCATAAAATTGCCTAAATTTATCCTATTTGCTTTTAGGTTTAATTGTACAAAACTCTTTTCATTCACCTGAGTAAAAAATGGAATGAAATGGTCCATTTTACCTGTGATAGAAACATAATCTTTGCCAAAATTCAGCAATAATTTCTTAATAATTAATTGGTCGTGGTTAAACTGAATACTGCAATTAATGGGACTTACCACCAAGTTTTTTTCTGGGAGAGATACACTTGCATTGATGAGTTTAAAATCTCCAGTTAGCTTGCCAGTAAGCGAATTTATTTTGCTGTTTTCGTATTCCTTTAATTTGCCTTCATAAAAAAAGTTAGTTAGTATAAATCCTCTGTTAATACGAGTTTTGTTCGAATCCAAATGATTGTTTAACGACACTGCTCGGCCTGTAACATTTACTTTAACCATTAAGATGGGGTCACTTAAGTTATTTATTTTGGCCTTTAATTTTATGTTTAAACCTTCGGCAACGCCATATAATGTATCCAAAACAATAGTAGTATTAGATTTACTAACTGGTAATAATAGATTGAACTGATTAGTATAATAGCCTGTTGTAACTAATTCATTGAAGCGGTATTTATTCATTAAAAATGCATTAGCCTTAATGGTTTTAAAATTAACCTTCACCGATGGTTGTATGCCAGGTATTGCAAACCCATGCACCAACACTTTGGCAGCTACCATACCCGAAACGTTAAATTTACTTAATTTCTTTTGAATAGATTCTGTTAAAACACCAATGCATTCTGTGGCTTCAATTGATTCACTAACAATATCCAATTGATACCAAAGTGGTTTTTCAAATTTAAATAAGGCATTCAAGTTTACCACCCCAGATTTTAATCCAATGGTTGATTCCGATATTTTTAAACTTTTTTTGCCAGGCGTAAATGCGAGGTTTAAATCAACAACAGTATTTGTATTTTTTAAAAAAGTTCCTTTTTCTTTTTTAAACATTAAACCTAAAAAATCAATCTGTCCTTTGAGGTCAATTATAAATTGGTTGCCAAGTGTTTTTACACTGCTTTTTGTTTTAACTAATGTTAATCCAAAAGATTTGCCTAGCAATGAATCCTGGTAATTTATTTTGGTGTTTTCTATGCTAATGTTATCAATATTTGCAAGAATTCCATCTTTTTGCTTATTTATAGTTGTGCTGTCTGTTTGTTTAAAGACATTGAGATTAGAATAACCGTCTTTTGTTTTAAAAATAAATACTTCTGCATTCATTAAACTTATTTCGGATAGGTCAATTTCACCTTTTATCAACTTCCATAATTGCACCCTAACAAAAAGTTTTTCAATCTTTAAAAAGTCTTGTTTGTATTGATTGTATTTTGGTCCGCGGAGGTAAACATCTTTGATACTTAAAGTTGTTTTTGGGAAATCATAAATTAGGTTCAGGCTAATGGCACCAATGTGAATTTCGCCATTGATAGATTTTTGAATTTCATTGTTAATGGTTGATGCAATCTTTTCTTGATTGAAAAAAATGAAACCTTGCACAAGCACAAAAAAAAGTACAATGATTGAAATTGCCCATAAAATTATTTTGCCCAATTTTTTCATCTGCTATTTTCGGGGAAGATAATTGTAATTGGTAAATGTCAATGTGTGATTGCTGATTCAAATTTAACAAAAGAAATTTTAATTAGTATTGATTAGTACCTAAATACTGGCTAAAACTGGGTTCTAAAAACAAAAAAGCCCTTGAAAATCAAGAGCTTATGTTTACTTAAAGTCGGGGTGGCAGGATTCGAACCTACGACCTCCACATCCCAAATGTGGCGCGATACCAGGCTACGCTACACCCCGATTCCCTATGGTTAAAGAGGTGCAAAAATAAGGATAGTTGTGAATTATGCAACCTATCTACCAAATTTCTTTTTAAAATTGGCCAATGGGCTGATTACTATGTTACTTTTATATTAATTTATGAAAGCAATAAATATTTTTTGAGGATAATAAATAGGATTACTTGATTAAAACAGCTCGCCATAAATAAAATGATATTTTATTCCATAATTAATTGGGCAAAAAATAACCGACCAAGAAAATTTGATCGGTTATTTTGACTTTCCGTTATTGCTCATGCATTAACGGGAGATGGCGGAGGGAGAGGGATTCGAACCCTCGGTACATTTTGCAACGTACGTCGGTTTAGCAAACCGGTGGTTTCAGCCTCTCACCCATCTCTCCATGGTGAACTGAATTCACAAGATTGCAAATTTAAGATTTAATCAGTAATAATCAATTCAAATGTTCATTTTTTTTAATTATAGTAAAGAATTTGTAAACATCAATTATTATCGAAATTCTAAATAGCAGATTACTAGTTTTTTATGCCAAATTGACTAGTTTAACCAACAAATACCTAAATGTTATTATACAATTTTTGACTTAATTGTTGTTGTATTGATATACAATTGGAAAGTTATGGCAAAAGAACTTCTTCTAAATTACAAATTCCGAGACCTCAAAATTTTTGGTTCAACCGAATGGCTGGCCAATAACGAGAAAAAATACAGATTGGTATTTGATGAATCGGAATGCACTTTTATCTATTGTGAGCTATCATTTTTTAATAAGCTTTTCGATGAAAATGATTGGGAGCTTAGGATCAATCTAAAATGTGTTAACAACGAAGATGGCGCTGAAGTGTGCAATTTAACTGCGGATAAAAAGATAGGCAAAGATGAGAATATTGTTTTTGTTCGTGAGGGTTGGGGTGTTAAAAACCCAGGTAACTATTGGAAAAAAGGAACCTACCGTTGGGAGGCTTGGATGGATGGCATTTTAGTAGCAGAGCGCTTATTTTATATCATAGATTTGGGCATAGTTACCGAAACAGTTAATCCATTTTGCAGCATCGCAAAAATTAGGTTATACGAAGGTCCGGAAAGCAATGTTGAAAAAAGTGAAAGGAAATATTATTCAGTATTTAGTGCTGAGCACACACGTTATGTTTGGATAGAAATAGAGTTTGATAACATCATCAATGAAGTGCCAGTTTGGCCTTGCGAATTGCAATTTTATTTTAATACCCATATTGGTCAGCTCAAAGGTTCTGTGGATAAATTGGTTTTTGTAAACACGGGTGAAAAAACGTTTAATTGTGCAGTTGGTTGGGGCAATGAAATAAAGGGTACTTGGGGAATTGATGATTATTCGGTAAGTGTTTTATTCATGGATCAGGTTATTGCCGTTATTCCATTTGAGGTTGGATTAGAATTTGTGGAAGAAACAAGATCCGAAATTCCGAAATCGAAGCCCCGTGCGGCATTTGTGCCAACAGCAGCAGATGTGAGCATGGATTTAGTGCTCAAAGAATTGGATGATTTAATTGGTTTAAATGGGATCAAAAAGAAGGTAAAAGAATATACCACCTACCTAAATTTTTTAAAGATTAGGAAAGAAAAGGGTTTTGATGACAGTGAAAAAATAAACTTACATGCAGTATTCACAGGCAATCCCGGAACAGGAAAAACCACTGTTGCAAAAATGTTGGGTAAAATATACCAGCAATTAGGCTTGTTAAGCAAAGGTCATGTTTTAGAGGTAGATCGTAGCGATTTAGTTGCTGAGTATATAGGACAAACTGCACCCAAAACCAAAGAGATCATTAAAAAAGCCAAAGGAGGAATTTTATTTATAGATGAGGCTTATGCATTGGCCAGAAAGAACGATGATTCGAAAGATTTTGGTAAGGAGGCAATTGAAATTTTACTAAAAGAAATGAGTGATGGCGAAGGCGATTTGGCCATTATTGTAGCTGGCTATCCAAATGAAATGAATAATTTTTTAGAGTCGAATCCAGGCATGAAATCTAGGTTCAGCATGTTCTATGATTTTGTTGATTACATGCCACAGGAGTTAATGCAAATTGCTACATTCACTATGCAAAAGCGTGGTGTTGGCTTGAGCCAACCTGCCTCTGAATATTTGTATAAAAAACTGGTAGAGGCATACAGAAATAGAGACGCCATGTTTGGAAATGCCAGGTATGTGAATACCATTATAGATGAAAGTAAGATGAACATGGGATTGAGATTGATGCAAACCCTTAGTCCTGCCGACCTGAGCAAAGAGGAGCTTTCAACCATTGAAAATGCTGATATAGAAAAGATTTTTGAAGGGAAGATAAAGGGTATTGCTGATATTCCAATTGATGAAGATTTATTGAAACAAGCTTTGGCCACTTTGCACCACATGATTGGATTGGACAGTGTAAAAAATGAAATTGATGAGTTAGTTAAATTGGTTCGTTTTTACCGTGAGATAGGGAAAGATGTGCGTCAGAGTTTCTCTTTGCATACGGTTTTTACAGGTAATCCAGGAACTGGTAAAACAACAGTTGCAAGGTTATTGGCTCAAATCTATAAAGCACTTGGTATTTTAGAGCGAGGTAATTTGGTTGAATGTGATAGGCAAACTTTGGTAGGAGGTTTTGTTGGACAAACAGCCATTAAAACTACTGAGGTGTTAAACAAAGCGCAAGGAGGTGTATTGTTTATAGATGAAGCCTATGCCTTGAGTGAGGGTGGTGAAAACGATTTTGGCAAGGAAGCTATTGAAACCATTTTAAAGAAAATGGAAGACAATAGAGGAGATTTTATTGTGATTGTAGCTGGATATACAGATAACATGAAACAGTTTTTAGAAAGCAACCCTGGCTTAAGTTCTAGGTTTGATAGAGAGTTGAATTTTAAGGATTACAACCAAGATGAGCTTTTTCAAATTGCAGTAAAAATGTTGGCAGGAAATAACATTGTGGCCGACGAAAAAGCGAGTGAGCATTTAATGGCCTATTTTAGTTCATTGCATCAAAATAAAAACAAGTTTTTTGGCAATGCCAGAAATGTAAGAAAGGTAATTGAAGAGGTGATTAAAAACCAACATTTGCGCTTGGCCAAATTAGAGGTTTCGCAGAGAACCAGCGACATGATTCATGTAGTTTATGTGGAAGATGTAGCAGAGTTTAAAATTGAAGAAAATCCAAATGCTGGCAAGAAGAGTATTGGGTTCAATCAGAATAACTAATTTTTAATTAGCATTCAAAAGCATCGTTTCAACTGTTAGGCCCGGACCGAAGCCTGCAGCGAAGGTAACTTGGTTTGGGTTGTAATCCTCTTTTTGTAAGATGTTGTTAAAAACGAATCCAAGGGTGGCACTCGAAAGATTGCCAACATTGTTTAATACCTCGTAACTAGATGATAATTGCGATTGCTCGAGGTTCATTTCCTTTCTAATTTGATCTAATATTTTTCTGCCTCCAGGATGAAATGCCCAATGCTCAATTTGTGATTGACTAATTTTTGCAGTGCCTAAAACCTCCTCAATAATATCGCCAATTCCTTCTTCTATCAGTTGAGGTATGTAAGCACTGAGGGTCATTAAAAAACCAGAATCGTCTATCTTCCATGCCATGTCGGCTGCCCCTTTTGGAATCACTTTTGAATAAAACGAAGAGATGCTAAAGTATTTGTTGGTGTTGGGTTTTACTGCACTTACCAGACAAGCCGCTGCTCCATCGCCAAACAATAAATTTGCTGCTATTTGATCTGTACTCTTGGTCAAATTAAAATGAAGGGTACACAATTCTACAGATACAATAAGTACTACCGAATTTTTATCGGCCTTACAATAAGCATCGGCAATTTTTAAGGCATGAAACAAAGCGTAGCAACCCATAAAATTTACTGAACTTCTTTGTGTTGTAAGAGGAAGATTTAAGTTAGATAGTAATAATAAATCTAATCCGGGTGCGGCCATGCCAGTGCACGAAACAGTAATTAAATGGGTGATTTTTTCATTTTGAATGCTGCTTGCTGCTGCCTCTTGTGCCAATAGGAGCGCCTTTTCAAAATAAACCTCCATTCGCTTGGCAACCCCAATTTCTTGTCCTGCTTTAAACAGTGTTTTCTCTGCTTGGTTGATGTTAAAATCGTTGAGGCAACTATACCTGTATTCTATGCCACTTCTGTCATACATGAGTTTTAGCCTTGCCTTTTCGGTTTCGTTAAAATCATATTGCTCCTGCATGTATAACCCAACTTCCGTTTGTTTTAATTTAAACTCGGGTAACTTACAACTGAGGTTATACAGATATGCCATTGTAGATTTTGATAAAATAAATGAAGGTGAAAAATAAAATCATGCAGGTAGCCGAAATCGTATTCAATAACATGGTGTTGCTAAAGTTAGCCAGCATTGGATCGCTCCAAACTTTAAGTGCCCACCAGATAAAAAAGGAAATAGAGGGGAAAACAAAACTCAAGAATAATAAGAAGTAATGTGATTGATTTGAGGTAATGAAGAAATGACCCAACCACAATCCTATGATTAAATTGATGGCGCCACAAAATTTAAAAGTTCCCTTTAAGCCCAATAACCTGCTTAATGTTTTATCGCCACTTTTTTCATCGGCTTTGTGCTGGTATATTTGGGTCATGGGATAGGCACCAGCTACCATTAAACTACTTATGATAGCTGGTATAAGGAAATTGGTTTGACCCATAGCTTGCAAATAATCTACTTTTTGGCCAAAAAGGAATACGATAGCATATATCCAAAATCCCTGAAAAAAACTGACTGAAATGAAACTGATAATGGCATATTTTTTTAACCTAATGCCATGCAAGCTGTAGGCAATTGAAATGATTACATAGATTGCTATTAAGATACCAAGAATGGGGTCTAGGTAATAGCTATAATAGATACCAACTAAATTCATCAACATAGAAACAACTAATAACCAAATGTCTGGTTTAGGTGGGTTTTTTAATCCACCAATGCTATCCTCATCTTTGTCCATATAGCTGTTAAAGCCATTGCTAGCAGGGTAAACGAATAAATGAAGGATGATAAATAAATCTAAACACCTATATAAATCTGGCTGACTAGAAAGTGCAAATGCAAATAGAAATACAGGTAACAGATAATAGGAAAAGGGTATACGGAGTAAAACAATGAATGAAGGAAGCGTCATGTAGGTCTTAATTATTTCTTTAATATTTCTAAAGCGATTCTTAATGTTTTAATATTAAATTTAGCTAATTGTTTGAAAACCTGAAAAAAGCAAGTATTTGGTTATATAAATTTGGTAGTAACACCTGCAAGTTAGTGCTTATGTGGCTAATTTACCCTAAAAAGAATTAAATTTGAATAATAAATAAACATTATGAGCCAGGATAAAGCACCGCATATTTTGGTTGTAGAGGATGATATTACTCTGGCAACCCTTTTAAAAGAGAATTTAAAACTCGCAGGTTTTACCACCCATTTGTGTAAAGATGGCGAAGAAGGTTGGCAAGTTTTTCAAAAAGAAAAATTTGATTTGTGCTTGTTAGATGTAAACATGCCTAAGAAAAATGGTTTTGAATTGGGTAAGTTAATTAGGGAACAAGATGTTTTTACGCCATTGGTCTTTTTAACTGCCAATAGCAGCGAAGAAGATAAGTTAAAAGGCTTTGGCCTAGGTGCCGATGAATATATTACCAAGCCATTTAGCACCCAAGAATTGTTAGCAAGAATGAGGGCTATTCTTAAAAGGTCGGTGCCGGCAAAGCCAGAGATTTTAATAAAAGACGAAGTGTATGAAATAGCAGGAATGAAAATAGACATACCTAATCACTTAATTACTTACGATAATATAGAGAAAAAAATTAGTACTACTGAATGTGATTTGCTAAAATTATTTGTAAAAAATAAGAACCAATTACTTAGCCGCAATAGCCTGTTATTAAGTGTTTGGGGCAGAGATGATTTTTATACAGCTAGAAATTTAGATGTGTATATCAACAAATTAAGAAAGCTATTGAAAGACAATGGACGTGTAGAGATTCTCAATGTTCATGGTTCTGGTTTTAAATTGGTAGAAACCTTGGTTGCCTAATCGCTATTGCACCCATGAAAAAAATGTGTGTTGTAATTACTTTTATTCAATCAACAATGAAGGTATTTATTGCACTTTTATTTTTTCTTTTATTTAGCTTTGAAGCCAAATCTCAAAAGGATTCTAGCGCCCTTCATTCGCAATTGGTTCAGGCAAAATCTTTGCGATATACTAATCCTGCGCAGGCACAAGCTCAGTTGGAGCAGGTAGCAGAATCTGCCAAACAAAACAATGTATTTAAGGTTGAGTTGGAAGCGTGCAAGCAGTTAGCCTTGATTTGCCTCAACAATGGTAAATACGGCAATGCAAGAGAGTATTTGGTGAGAGGAATTGCCATTGCCGAGGCCAATGGAATATTGAATGAGAAAGCCGACTTCATTTATTTAAACGCAAATATTTACCACTCCCAAGGTGATATTTCCAAAGCAGTTGAAAATTACTTGGAAGCTTTGCGTTTTTATGAGGCAAATAACCAAGTAGTAGGTAAGCTCAATGTATATGTTTCTTTAGGCGATTTATATAACCGTCAGAATAATTTTTCGCGGGCCATTGAATATAATCTTAAAGCCTTAAAGCTATTTGAACAAAAGGACGATAAGTTTAGACAGCTCAATATTTATGAGCAAATTGGTGCTATTTATGTTCGCCAAAATCAATATTCAAAAGCAGATGAATATTATAAAAAGGCCCTAAAAATTTACCGCGATATCAATAACCAAGCTGGAGAGTCTGCAACCTTAATAAACCTTGCAAGCTTGCAAATGCTTCAAGGAAAATCGGAACTAGCTATTGAAAGTTATCAAGCTGCATATAACATTGCCCGTCCACTCAATATAGTGCCTTTGGAGGTTAGAAGTTTATTGGGTTTAGCAAATGCACATGCAAAGTCAAAGGATTATGAACTTGCCAATATGGAGTACCGCAAGGCAATTACTTTGGCAAAAAAGGCTGGAATGAAAATTGAGTTGGATGAGGCTTACGAAGGTTTAGCAGAATTGTATAAAAGTTTAAAAGACAATGGTACTTCCAAAACGTTTAGGTCGCTCAGCGCAGAGATAAAAGATTCATTGTTTAACGACTCCATTCTTAAGCAGACTTCCGACTTGCAATTATTGTATGAAGCAGAAAAGAGACAAGCGCAAATTGATTTATTGGGAAAAGAAGATAAGCTCAAAGAATTAGACTTAAAGCAAGCCAAACAAGACAAGAATTTTTTTATTACCCTATCCGTTTTATTGGTTATTTTGATTTTAGTTTTTGTGTTTTTTATCACCCAAAATAAAATCATCAATAGAAAGCTCAATATTGGTTTGCACGATTTAAAACTTAAAAATATTGAAATAGAAAAACAGAAAGAACAACTAACCCAATTGAACCAAGTGAAGGATAGGTTTTTTTCTATTATTTCTCATGATTTAAGGAACAACTTAACTACCATGAAGCTCTATTTTGATTTGGTAAGTAATCCTGAATACAAGGCAGAATCCCAATCAAAATTGGGTAAAGAAGTGGCAGGGTCGGTTCAAAATACCATTGATTTATTGGAGAACTTATTGGTGTGGGCAGCTGGGCAAATAAAAGGGGTTCAGGCCGAACCAAAACGCATAAGCTTGCATAAATTGGCAGAAGAAAATTGCCAAATGTTGATGAGCACGGCGGTTCAAAAAAATATCACCTTGCAAAATGATACTGATGAAGATGCCTGTATTATGGCCGATGCAAATATGGTGAATTTGATTTTACGTAACCTGCTTTCTAATGCTTTAAAATTCACCAATGATGACGGTAATGTTTCTATATTATCCCAAGAAGAAGGAGATTTTCACCAAATTATTGTGATAGATAACGGGGTAGGTATCAATGCTGAAAAAGTGGAAACGCTATTTACCCAACATAATAATGTAAGCACTCAAGGCACAGGTAATGAAAAGGGAACTGGCCTTGGCCTCATGTTGTGCAAAGAGTTTGTAGAAAAAAATAGCGGCCAAATTTGGGTTGAATCTGAAGAAGGGAAAGGTTCTAGTTTTTACTTTACTTTTCCTAAGGCATAAATCTTTTTTTGATAATTTAGTTGAATGCTGTTAAAGATTGCTCATTTTTGCAGCATAATAATTCTACATGAAATCAATTAAATACCAAAGTCTTTTTTTTATTTTATTTTGTTTAATTGTTGCCTGTAATAGCCATTCACAGCAGCAAAAAGAAATTGATTTATTAGAAAAACAGATACTACTTACCCACGATGAGGTAATGCCTAAAATTGGTATGGTGCTAGCTTTACGCAAACAAATTAATTTGAAAATAGATAGTTGCCAAACCAAAGATTGCCAAGAAATACTTCAAGGAGTTTCTTTTCAATTAACCAAAGCAGATGCCGACATGATGAAGTGGATGCATCAATACCAAAAGCCATTGGTTCATGATACCGCGATTGTTTACCTAAAAAATCAACAAGTATTGATTGAGCAAGTAAAGGTGCAAATATTAAGCAGTATCATTGCGGCAGATTCTATTTTAAATTACTAAGCATGAAAATTGTTTCTTTTGTTATTGGATTTTTGATTCTTTATAGTGCTTGCCATGAAGCGCACGAACTGCCCATTCTTGGCAACCGCACACCCATTGAAAGAATGGTAGATGGCAAAATGGTGGTTGATACTGAATACGCCACTGTTCCTGATTTTTTCTTTTTGAACCAAGATAGTATTGTTGTAACGCAAGAAAAGGTGAAGGGCAAAATCTATATTGCAGATTTCTTTTTTGTAACATGCCCAACCATTTGCCCAATCATGAAAAAGCAAATGATACGGGTTTTTGAAAAATACAAAGGAGATACCAATATACTGCTGCTTTCGCATACCATAGATCCAGAGCATGATACCATTGCTTTACTAAAAGACTATAGCACGCGCCTTGGTTCAGACGGAAAACAATGGATGTTTTTAACTGGTAACAGAGAGGCAATATATGATATGGCCGAAAAAGGTTATTACGCCACAGCCATGCCAGATAGCACTGAGCCGGGCGGTTATGTGCACAGTGGTGGTTTTATTTTGGTGGATGGCCTACGCAGAGTTAGAGGGATTTATAATGGCACAGATGAAGCGGATGTAACTCATTTGATGGATGATATTGATATGTTAATAAAGGAAAAATGAGATTAATTTTTCAATATTTAATGTTAGTATTTCTATTTTCATGTTCCGATTCTGAATTGGTGAGTATGAAGCAAATTAGCAATGGAGCTCAATTATACAAAAGCCATTGTGCCAATTGCCACCAAGACAATGGGAGCGGACTTGCTAAATTGATTCCTCCTTTGCAACATGCAGATTATTTAGCCAATAATGCCAAACAATTACCTTGTTTAATAAAAAATGGCTACAAAGGAATCATGAATGTGAATGGCATAGAATACAACATGGAAATGCCTGCTGCCAGAGGAATAACTGATAAAGAAATTGCAGATATATGCTTATATGTGTTGCAGAAGTTTCCTCAAACTCCTGTCCTTTTAGCCGATTCTGTTATTTTCAATCGACTAGAAAATTGCGATTAGCAGGGTAATTTTCTCAAATTTATTTTATGGTCGAACCAATACTTTTACTGTTTGGGAATTCATTTTTATATCCTAAGTTTGCCGACCCTAATTTTACTATTATGATAATTGGTGTTCCAAAAGAAATTAAAAACAATGAAAACCGTGTAGGATTGACTCCTGCAGGTGTTTCGGCCTTCGTAAAAGCAGGTCACCCAGTATTTGTTCAATCTACTGCTGGTATTGGCAGTGGTTTTAGCGACCAAGAATATGCTAGTGCTGGTGCTACCGTTCTTGCAACCATTGAAGAAACGTATGCAAAAGCAGAAATGATAATTAAGGTAAAGGAGCCAATTGCTTCTGAATATCCTTTGATAAAAGAAAACCAATTGTTGTTTACCTATTTTCACTTTGCAAGTTATGAGCCATTAACCAATGCCATGATTGAGCGCAAAGCAATTTGTTTGGCTTACGAAACCGTTGAGAAAAAAGATCGCTCTTTGCCTTTATTGGTTCCTATGAGCGAAGTTGCTGGTAGAATGAGCATACAAGAGGGTGCAAAATATCTTGAAAAACCAATGGGTGGAAGAGGTATTTTATTAGGTGGCGTACCAGGTGTTAAGCCAGCGCAAGTATTGGTATTAGGTGGTGGTATTGTTGGTACACAAGCAGCTAAAATGGCGGCTGGTATGGCTGCAGACGTTACCATTATGGATATTTCTATTCCGCGTTTGCGCGAGTTAGAAGATATTTTACCTGCAAATGTTAAAACTGTTTTCTCTAATGAATACAATATCCGCGAGGCCATAAAAACTGCCGATTTAATTGTTGGTGCAGTGTTAATTCCAGGCGCAAAAGCCCCTCATTTAATTACCCGCGATATGTTGAAAGAAATGCGTCCGGGTACAGTTTTGGTTGACGTTGCAGTTGATCAAGGTGGATGTATTGAAACTTGTAAGCCTACAACGCACGAGAATCCTACTTACGAAATTGATGGCATTATCCATTATTGCGTTGCCAATATGCCTGGTGCGGTGCCTTATACTTCAACTTTGGCCTTAACCAATGCAACTTTGCCTTATGCTTTGCAATTGGCAAACAAAGGTTGGAAAAAAGCTTGTGCTGATAATGAAGAGTTGCGTTTAGGCTTAAACGTGGTTGCCGGTAAAGTGGTTTACAAAGGTGTTGCAGATGCCTTTAACTTACCTTATGTTGATGTAAAGGAAGTACTCTAGTATTTCCTTTTCCTTCATGAGAAAATTCTATTTACTTTTTCTTTCTATTTTAATGGGTGCTTATGTGCAAGCTCAAATAAAATTTGATGCTGCTGCAAAGGCCAATGAAGCTATTTATTTGTTTAGGCAAGCCAAGTTTGAAGGCATTTATCAGCGGCTTGATCCAACCATGAAGCGCTATTTAGATGTAGAGAAGTTACAAGGCCTTTGGGATGGTTTAGAAATGCGTTATGGCTTGGTTCAAACCGTTGGAGATCCAGTTATAACCTTGAACGACACCTTGGCCATAACATTAACACCCATTCAATTTGAGAAGAAAAAAATGGGGTTAAAGTTGGTGTTTAACGAAAAAGCACAAATAGCAGGCATGTTTTTAGATGCGCCAAAACCCCAGTATCAACCTGCCTCTTATGTAAATGCGTCTAAGTTTTATGAGTATAAAAAAGTACTGCCTGATCCAAAATTTCCAAGCGATGCCGTATTAACTATTCCTGCTAAAGGAAGCAACTTTCCGGTGGT
>CANKQY010000056.1 GCA_947485745.1 Bacteroidota bacterium | reverse complement strand
AATTTAAGCTTTCAATCAAATGAAATTCGGGGGCTATTTTTCTGTTAATGCTCATTTTTTTGCGTGGTAATAAAGGGTTGAACAATTTTGTTCTTGGAACATGTTTTTAGCCACCTTCATGAGTGATTCTGGCGTAACCGATAGGTAGTGGGCTATTTCATTGTCAACAAGCGTTATATCGCCCAAAAACTCTGCAAATGCCAATTTCATCGCCCTGTTTAATATACTCATGTCGCCAAACAAAACATTGGTTTCTGTTTTGTTCTGAACCTTGGTAAATTCATTGAGGTTAACGGGGTTGTTTTTTATGAATTCAAGCTCTTCAAGAATTGCTTCTTCAGCCATTTCAAAAGAAACGCCCTTCATCAGCTTCCCCTCGATTAAAAACAAACCAGGATCAGCATCTCCGGTGATATAGGTATCTAATTCGCTAAAAAGCCTTTTTTCTTTTACGAGTTTATTAAAAAATCGCGCCGACTTTCCCGCGCCAAGTATATCAGATAAAAGATCACAATCATAATAGTCCGAATCTTGTCTTCCCCCCATGTGATAAGCCATAACAATCAAATCAAGCGGAACATCATTGTAAACATGCTCTTTTCTATACTCCCTTTGAACGGGCTCCTGTTTGTAGGGGTTGATAATTGCATTTCTATTTGGGATAGGTTCAAACCACTTCTTGCACAAGCGCTTGGTTTCATCAAAAGAAACATTTCCAGCTACAACTAGAATGGCATTATCGGGAGAATAATAATTATTAAAAAAAGCCTTTACCTGATCCAAGTCTGCATTATCAATATGCGGGATTTCCTTTCCTATAGTTGACCAATTATATGGATGTATTTTGTAGGCAAGCGGCAAAATCTTCAGCCAAATGTCGCCATAAGGCTGGTTTAAATAACGCTCTTTAAACTCCTCAATAACTACACTTTTCTGTACATCCAGGCTTTTTTGGTTAAAATCCAGGCTCAACATCCTATCGCTGTCTAACCAAAAACCAGTTTCGATATTATTTGCGGGAAGGGTGACATAATAGTTGGTAATATCGTTGCTAGTAAATGCGTTGCTTTCTCCGCCAGCTGCTTGAAGTTCGGCATCAAACTCTTTCACATTCTCTGAGCCCCCAAACATTAAGTGCTCAAAAAGATGCGCAAATCCGGTTTTATTTGGATCCTCATTGCGAGAACCAACTTTATAAAGCAGATTTAATGCACACAATTGTGTGGCATCATCAAAATGATGGATAACAGTTAAACCATTATCGAGCTTGAATTTTTGGTATTGAATCAAAAGAGTAATATTTGTTAGCGCAAATATAGATTAGCCTCAATGGGTAAATACTACTTGCACCACACAACATTAACCCTTAAAATGTGAATTGTATTTGTTATACCTCACCCTCCCATTTGGCAACAACATAGGTTGCTAGGCAGTTTCCAACAACATTGAGAGTTGTTCTTCCCATGTCCATAAGCGCATCAACCGCTAAAATTGCAAACGCCTTGGTTGGATCAAGTCCTAGTGAAGAAACGGTGCTTACCAGTATTAAAAATGAAGCCCCCCTAACCCCAGCAACCCCCTTACTAGTTAACATGAGCACCAAACACATTTGAATTTGTTGGCCAATTGTTAGGTCGATGCCAGAAGCTTGAGCAATGAAAACAGAAGCCAGAGAAAGGTATAAAGTAGTTCCATCCAAGTTAAAACTGTATCCTGTTGGTAAAACAAAGGCTACCACTTTTTTCGGAATGCCCATTTCAACTAATTTTTCCATGGCCTTTGGCAAAGCGGCCTCCGAACTAGCCGTTGCAAAAGCAATTGAAACAGGCTCGGCAATAGCATCAACAAAACGCCTAAAAGGAAGCTTAACCATTAACCCAATTGGAACTAGCACTAATGCGACAAACGCAAATAAAGCAGCATAAAGTGTGGCAACTAGTTTTAATAAGCTGCCAATTACACCCAAACCCATACTTGCAACAGAATAAGCCATGGCGCCGCCTACCGCAATTGGCGCTAAAAGCATTACAAGGTTGGTAAACTTAAACATTACCTCACTCAAACTCTCTGCAAACATTAGCATTGCGGCTTTTTTCTCTTCGTTTTTTACCATAGCCAACCCAATTCCAAATAAAATGCTAAATACCACAATTTGAAGTATTTGATTATCGGCAACGGACTTTGCAATGTTTTCAGGAAAAATATCTAGGATCACATCATGGCTTTGTTTTTGTGCAAGCATTGTATTGGCCTTCTCAATTTGGGATGATTGCGCCTTTAATTCTGACCCTACTCCAGCTTGCGTAATATTGATAGCCATTAAACCTATTACGAGTGCGACAGTTGTTACAATTTCAAAATATAGAATAGATTTTAAGCCCATTCTGCCTACTTGTTTGATATTGGAATGACCGGCAATTCCAACCACCAGAGTCCCAAATAACAATGGAGCAATAATTGTCTTGATTAGACGCAAGAAAATATCACTAAAAACGCGAAAGTTTTTTGCCATCTCTGGAAAATCGGTTCCAATTGATACGCCAATGAACATGGCAACGAGGATCCAAGCGGTTAATTTCCTTTTTTCATAAGCAAACCAGCACGCTAAGGCTATTGCGACCCAGCGTAAAAAAGCAGTTAAATATAGATTTATTGAATAAGAATATCCTTGGCCAATTGAAAAGGAATAACTGATATTTGTGGTATCTCCTAAAAAATATAGTATACAAAATAGTCCTAGAACAGATAACGTTGCAATGAGTAATCTTTTTATCTTCATGTATCAAACTTACGCAGGAAATCATGAAAAAAGAAAATTCAGATTAAACCTATTGAAAAATTCTTAATCATACTAAACACAAACCAAACACAAACTAAAATGAAAAAACTATTTAATTGGGGAGTACTGGCTATGGTAGTTAGCTCTCTTTTATTTGTTGGATGTAAAAAAGACAAGGAAAAGGCTGATGTTGATTTAGTTTCTGCCGAAGACCAAAGCCAAGGAGAAATGGTCTACGATCAAGTTTTTAAGCAAGTTGATTTAGCGGCAAATGATCAAGGCCTGAAAAAAGGTGGTTACCCAATTATTATGATTGATACAAATTCGTCTCCTCGTAACATGGTGATTGACTATGGTATTGTAAACTATTTATGTACTGACGGAAATTACAGAAGAGGAATTATAATGGTTTCTTGGACGGGCAAATACAGAGAACAAAACACCGTTATTAGCATTTCATTTAATAATTTTTACCAAAATAATAACCAGGTAGAGGGACTTAAAAATCTGACTAACATGGGCAGGAACGAAAACGGAAAGCTTAAGTTTTCAATTACAGTGAGCGGAAAAATTACAAATACAGATGGACAAACACATCAATGGAACAGCAATAGGACTCGTATTTGGTTAGAGGGAGAGGCAACGCCGTTGGTTTCAGATGATATTTATGAAATTAGTGGAAATACAAGTGGGGTTAATAGAAATGGATTAATTTACACCGCCCTAATAACTAGCAATTTATTAGTAGATTTGGGTTGTGAATATAGAATTACCAGAGGAATTATAGAATTAACCCCGGAGGGCAAAGCAAAAAGAACCATTGATTTTGGTTCAGGCAATTGCGATAAGCTAATAAATGTGACGATTAACGGGAAAACGACAACAATCGAAAGAAGGAAATAGTATTGTGGATGAAACTGGAATAGCCAGCACTTTGAACTTAAAGGTTTAGGGTGCTGGTTTTCTTTTTGTGGATAAAGTAGGATAAATGCTTAAATAATAGCTATCTTTGCGGGCTATATAATTAACAAAACCCGTTACAGCAGCTATTTCGAATTTGTGAGCACAAGGAAATGGTAAAGAGAGATGGGTTTGCAAATGAAGGAATAAATAAAAATGAAGAGAGAAAGTTCGGGCAATAAATCGGGAAGGCCAAGATCAAGTTCTAGCGAGCCTAGAAAAAGCAGTGCTCCAAGAGGAGGTTCAGCACCTACTAACAGGAGAACAAATAGCAGCGGAGGAGCTGCTCCATACAGAAAATCAAGTTCAGGAGGAGATTTTTTTAAGAAAGATTCAACTCGTAAGCCTTATGCAAGTAGAAGTTCAGAGGATAAGCCTTACGACAGGAAACCAAGAACCGGCGGAGATTTTAAAGCAGGCACCACTCGTAAACCTTATGCAAGTAGGAGTTCAGAGGATAAGCCTTACGATAGAAAACCAAGAACCGAAGGCGATTATAAAGCAGGAGCTACTCGCAAGCCTTATGCAAGCAGGAGCTCAGAAGATAAGCCATACGATAGAAAGCCAAGAACTGGAGGCGATTATAAAGCAGGAGCTACTCGCAAGCCCTATGCAAGCAGGAGCTTAGAAGATAAGCCATACGATAGAAAGCCAAGAACTGGAGGCGATTATAAAGCAGGAGCAACTCGTAAGCCTTATGCAAGTAGGAGCTCAGAAGATAAGCCATACGATAGAAAGCCAAGAACCGGCGGAGATTTTAAAGCAGGAGCTACTCGTAAGCCTTATGCAAGTAGGAGCTCAGAAGATAAGCCATACGATAGAAAGCCAAGAACCGGCGGAGATTTTAAAGCAGGAGCTACTCGCAAGCCTTATGCAAGTAGGAGTTCAGAGGATAAGCCTTACGATAGAAAGCCAAGAACTGAAGGAGCCTATAACGCAGATAGACCTAAAAGACCTTATACAAAGAGTGCCGATGCCAAATCTTTTGAAAAAGATGGTAGAAGGCCCTACACAGAAAAAAGAGGGGATAAAACCACTTATTCAGATAAGTCAAAAAAAGCCTACGGGGGAGCCGATTCTTTTAAAGAAAGAAAGAATATTGGCAGCATAAGTGAAAATAAAATAGAAGATTCATCTACACATAACGAGAGGATAGGGGACAACTCAGAATTTCCTACTAGGCCGTCTAGAAAAAGAAATGAATTTTCGAGTAGCGATCCCGGTAAAGGAAAGTTTACAAAGAAATCAGAACTAAAAGGATTCAGGCCCAAGTTTGATAAAGATGCCCCGAAGGAAGACTTTAGATTTGCTAAGCCAGGAGCAAGAGGTAAAAAAATTGATTTAGGATTGGAAGAAGAGTTTGTTTCCACCTCAAAATCTCAAGCCAAAGAAAGGGCTACAGAACAAGCGCTAAAGGTTGGGGAGTCTATTCGTTTAAATCGATTTATTTCAAATGCCGGCGTTTGCTCTAGAAGGGAAGCCGACGAACTTATAGGAGCTGGGTTAGTAAGCATCAATAGTGAGGTAATAACTGAGCTTGGCTCAAAGGTAAAGGCAGGAGATGTTGTAAGATTTAACGGTGAAAAACTTACGGTAGAGGCAAAAGTATATATTCTCTTGAACAAACCTAAAGATGCCATTACCACATCTGATGATCCAGACGGTAGAAATACAGTAATGGATATTTTTGATGGAAAATTAAGAGAAAGAATTTTTCCAATAGGAAGGCTAGATAGAAACACTACTGGGGTTCTATTATTAACGAATGATGGTGAATTAGCCAACAGACTAATGCACCCAAAATATGAGATAAAAAAGGTATATAAGGCCACTTTAGATAAAAACCTAAAGCCAGCAGACCTTTGGACTCTTTCTAATGGCGTGGAATTAGAAGATGGATTTTCAAAGCCAGACGCGCTCGCTAATTCGGATGCCAAGAATAAAAATGTAGTGGGCATTGAAATTCATAGTGGAAAAAACAGAATTATTCACCGCATGTTTGAACACCTTGGCTATTCTGTAGAAAAATTGGATAGGGTGCTTTATGCCGGGATTGAAAAGGGTGTTTTAAAGCGTGGCACTTGGAGAGAACTAAATGAAAAAGAGTTGAAAAACCTGAAAAAGAGCGTTCAAATGAAATAAACTCAGTAACGAAGCTTAAAAATTAAAAAATAGACTAATTTTGCATAACTAATTCATTAAAAAATGAACTTTACATTGTTATTTATCGGCAGCTTAGGCGGTGGAGAGTGGTTAATAATTTTATTAGCCATTGTGTTTTTATTTGGCGGAAAAAAAATTCCCGAATTAATGCGTGGCATTGGCCAAGGCGTTAGGGAATTCAACGATGCCAAGAAAAACGTGAAAGACCAGATTGAAGAGGGAATGAAAACGAAAGAGCAAGAGCCAAAGTAGGGATTTGTTGCTATAAAGCATTTCTTTTTGGTTTTCTTTCTCAATAGATTGCCAAAATCTTTTTTGGCAATCTCCTATTCTTTAACTTAAAGATTTCAATTAAAAATGCACTCGAAGAATATTGTTAAATCAATATTTTTCGGTTTTGGGACCATTTGCCAATTAAACGAATACCAGGTGTTTTCTTTTTATTTGGAAGCAAACGTGTGGTTTTCGGCCAGTCAATTTTTTATCAATAATTAAGGTGCATTGCTGTTCAAGCTTGAACTCTTTTGCCCCAATTATCGTTGTAGTCTGCCTAATTTTTTTGTGGTTTAATTGTGTTTGTGTTTAAGGCCAACTCACTTAAAACAGTGTTCAAATCTTAATTTCTTTTTGAAACTGTGGAGATAATCTTATATAATTTGCGTTTTATGGGAGTGAAAAAGAAAAGGGTGTTTTTGTTCGGGTTTTTACTATTTTGTTTTGTTTTAACAAAAGCGGGTGTTGACGATGTTTATCAAGCACGTTTATCAGCGCTTAAAAGTCCTTTAGAGTTAAGCTATCACCCATCTGTTCGACCATTTATTGAAGAGTATTTAAATAACCCCGAAATGGTCAAAAACCTAATAGGGAGAAGTAAATATTATTTTCCTTTATTAGAAAAGATTTTAAGGGCAAAGGGCTTACCAATAGATTTAAAATACCTAGCGGCCACCGCCTCCTTATTAGACCCTTCAGCGGTAAACGCAAATGGTGCAAGTGGAATTTGGATGATGGCTTACCCGGTAAGTAAAATGTATAAGCTCAAGGTAAACACCTACATTGATGAAAGGAGAGACCCTGTAAAATCTAGCGCAGTTGCCGCCCAACACTTAAAAGATTTATATAGTATTTATAAGAGCTGGCCTTTGGTTATTGCAAGCTATGGTTGCTCACCCGTTACACTGAACAAATGTATCCATATCAGTAATAACAGTCTATATTTTTGGGATATATATCCTCATATGCCAGTGGCTTGCAAAGAACTTTATCCAAAGGTAATTGCCACCGTTTACATTTTGAATTACTATAGGGAGCATGGAATTACCAGTGCGGAACCCAAATTTGAAACAGAAACCGACAGCATTTTGGTTAATAAATGGCTTTCTTTTCAGCAAATTTCTTCGGTTACGGGAGTTAGTGTTGAAGAAATGAGGGAATTAAACCCGGTTTTTAGAAAAGACATTATTCCTTTTAATGTAGATGGATATGCCGTTCGAATTCCCAAGAGCAAGTCAAAGAATTTTGCCCTGCTAAAAGATACTGTTTTTAGATCTATCAACTTGAGCGAGCTTCAGGCTGACCCAATAGATAAAATGAAAGAAAGTTCGGTTGACAGCGTGGCGGGTATTACAAAAAACACGGAACCCCAAAAATTTACCAAAAAGAAAGTAATATATACAGTTAAAAAAGGCGACAATCTTGCGGATATAGCAGATTGGTTTGATGTTCCTACCGCAGATATTAAGTCTTGGAATAAGCTAAAAAAGAATGCGGTTAAATATGGTCAAAAGCTTACCATTTGGGTAGAAGGGAATAAGACAGGTTATTACAAAAAAATCAATAAAATGAGCGCTTCTCAGAAGAAAAAAATTAAGAAGAAGGACTAAAACAATAGGCAAGAAAAAAGCCGTTTCAATAATTTGAAGCGGCTTTTTTGGTGAGCTCTTAATAAGAATATTAATAAGATCTTCTGTCTCCTCTGTCGTTGTTGTTAAAAGACCTTCTCTCGCGATTTGGTCTTTCTTCGCGTGGACGAGCTTCGTTAACGGTGATGTTTCTGTCTTTAAAAGACTGACCGTTTAGAGAGTTGATTGCGCTTTGTGCGCCAGCATTATCTGGCATTTCAACAAAACCAAATCCTTTGCTACGGCCTGTAAATTTGTCATTAACGATGTTAATGCTTGATACTTCGCCATGCTGTGAAAACAAGCCGCGCAACTCATCTTCAGTTGTGCTCCAGTTTAAATTTCCAATGTAGATGTTCATGAATAAAAATAATATGAGCACCAAAGGTAAACATACTTTGAACATTTCCAAATGTTGTTAACCAAAAATCCACAAAACCTTTAAAATTTGCAAAATTTGCAACAAATTCTTTTTGAAGCGATTAACCTACTTCTTTTTGGTTGCTTGATAAAGTAGGTCATGAATATTGGTTCTAATATTCATTTGTGCCAGTTTATTATTTTCTGCACTCGGGTTGACCCTATTCGACAAAAACACATAAACCAAATTGTTTTTTGGATCAGCCCATGCGCAAGTTCCGGTGAAGCCAGTGTGTCCAAATGTTAAGGGCGAGCAGTACTTACCGGAAGGCGACATTTTAAGCGGCATGGTTTCGGGTTTATCAAAGCCTAATCCTCTTCTCGATTTCTTAGACTGCTTGCTGGTGAATAGGGTAACGGTTGATTCCTTTAATACCCTAATATTTCCATAGGTTCCACCGTTTAAAAGCATTTGCATAATTACGGCCACATCATTAGCATTACTAAATAAACCAGCATGGCCACTCACCCCACCAAACATAGCTGCCGCAGGGTCGTGTACATATCCTTGTAGTAGTTGTTTTCTAAATATGGTGTCATTTTCTGTGGGTGCAATTTTGCTTTTTAATATGCCTTTATCCAAAGGTGTAAAGCAAATGCTTCCGAGAGCCAATGGTTTAAAGAAGTTTTCATCTACAAATTCATCGAACGTTTGGTTACTGATGTTTTCAACTAGTTTTCGAAGTAAAATAAAGCCCAAATCGCTGTATAAATATTCACCAGTGGCTTTCATGTCTGCAGTTGCAATTATATTGAAAATATTTTGCTCATAGGATTTGTCAATCCACAGACTATCTGCCACCCTTAGGCCATGACGAGTTGTTTTAATCTTGCTGAACCAAGTAGTATCTGGCAGTGGCTTATCTATGATTTTTTTATAGAATGGGATAAATGCTGGAAAGCCAGCTTGATGAAGGAGTACGTCTTTGATAGTGATTTTTTCCTTCGCTGTTCCTCTTAAAAAAGGAAGATATAAGCCTAGCTTATCATTGAGCCCAATTGCTTTTTCATCATACAATTTCATGATAGCCAAAGTAGTGGAAAGCACTTTTGTTAATGAGGCTAGGTCGTATAAGTGGTAATTTTGAACTTTAGCCGAGGCGCTATCATAAGTAAACGTTCCAAAAGATTTATTATAAATTACCTTTCCATCTATTGCAGCTAAAACTTGGCAACCGGGCATTGCCTTTGCCTTGATACCCTCAGCTACTATGCTATCGATAAATTGAAAAGGGGTGTGCTCAAATCCAATCTCTTCTGGCATCACATATTCTAGTCGAGGTAAGGCCTCTGTTTCAACACCTGTAGCCAGAGGAAATGCACTGCCAACAGAGACAGGCATTTTACCAGTTGTGCCATAGGCCCCCATCAATGCCTGTGCCGCTAATTGATTATATAATGGGAGGTCTTCATACGCAACAATTACATTTCTTGCTTGACTAAAGTGTTGCAAGATGTATGGATTTCCGTGGTTGATTAGGATTGATTTTCTGGTTAAAAGCAAGCGATTGATGAAGGCAATTTCAGCCTTGGTTATACCGAGTTTTTTACTCACATACCTGCTTGTGTTGTGCACACTTATAATAACAAGGCTGTATCGCTGCAGTATTGAAAAAACTGAGTCAAATGATTGCTCGCTGTCATTTTTATCAATGGAGAAATAATCGGCTTTTAAATAGTTATTCAAAGTTTGTTGAAAGCTGGTAAAAAGATTATTTCCAACGGCAATACTTGCAATTTTATACTGTTGGGGATTTGCCAAAGGAATAAGGTTATCCAGGTTTTTTGACACCACTATGCCTTGTTTGACTATTTTTTTGATTAACAAATCTGTGGAACAACAATTGAGGTCGGAGTATAAGTTCTCTACTTTTATAGGTTGGTAGTGGTTTAACCCTGCCCAGTTTTTTGTGATTAATATCTTTCTACAAGCGTTGTCAATATCCCCATTAGTAATTAAATCGTTTTTAAGGTATTCTTTGATCCAAAATATGCTTTGCGGCACATCTTCTACAAACAACAACAAATCGCTACCTGCAGCTAAAGCCTTAGCACTAACCTCACCTGGAGCAGCATAATTGGCAACCCCTTTCATATTTAAGCCATCGGTAATAACCAATCCATCAAACCCGAGCTCCTCCTTTAAAATGTTTTTGATGGCAATTTTAGAAATAGAAGTAGCAGTGTTATTAGCGGAATCTATAGCTGGAACAAATAGGTGGGCAACCATTACACTTCCAACCTTGTTTTTAATGAGTTCTTTAAATGGATATAATTCCAAAGAATCTAATCGCTTTCTGTTGAAGTTTAAAACAGGAAGCGCCTCGTGAGAATCAAACTCTGTATCACCATGTCCGGGAAAGTGTTTTGCAGTAGCCATTACATGTTGATCTTGTATACCCCTTGTAAAAGCAACACCATGCTTGGCAACAATATATTTATTTTCACCAAAACTGCGGTCATTGATAACTGGGTTTGCTGGATTATTGTTAATATCAACATCAGGAGCGAAGTTTAAATGAATGCCCATTCTTTTGCAATGTTTGCCAATCTCAGCGCCCATCTGTTGGGTAAGTTCAAGGTTATTTGCGGCCCCTAAAATCATTTGCCTGGGAAACACGGGGGTGCTATCCAATCTCATATTTAAACCCCACTCACCATCAATGCTTACCAAAATAGGCACTTTAGAAACTGCTTGGTATCTATTGGTTAAAACGGCTTCTTTATGAGGGGTACCTTTCATAAACATGATGCCCCCAACCTTATACTCCTTAACCAAGCGCTCAATATCCATCAAGTAATTACTGTCTCTTTGGGTCCAAACAGCTATAGTCATTAATTGGCTTATTTTTTCATCTAAGGTCAAGGTGCCCATGATAGAATCTACCCATGGGTAAGAACGCTTCCAATTAATGGAATGACTTTGTGCCTTACTTTGGCTAAAAAGACAAAAAAAGACAGCAAAAGCCAGTAAATATTTATAGGACAAACGCATTAGTACGGCAAAGGAGCGCAAATGTTGCGATAAAAACGAGAAACAACGTGAGAACTTATTAACGGTTTAGGGGTTGAAAGTTCTCCACAGTAGGAAAATTACGGGGAAAAAGGAAGTGATTTGCGGTAGAATATGACAGACCTAATTAAGCTTTTACCAGATCACGTAGCGAGTCAAATTGCAGCAGGAGAGGTTATTCAAAGACCAGCTTCTGTGGTTAAAGAATTGCTAGATAATGCTATTGATGCCGGCAGTACGCAAATTGTTTTATACCTAAAGGAGGCTGGCAAGTCTATGATTCAAATTATAGACAATGGTTCAGGCATGAGCGTTACTGATGCTAGAATGTGTTGGGAAAGGCACGCTACTTCCAAAATAGCCAAAACAGAAGATATTTTTAAAATTAACACAATGGGTTTTAGGGGAGAGGCATTAGCTAGTATAGCATCTGTGGCCTCTGTGGAAATGAAAACGAGAAGAGAGGAGGATGAGTTAGGCACATTTATTTCGGTTGAAGGTTCGGAGGTAAAAAAACAAGAACTAATTGCACACCCAATAGGAACAAATATTCTGGTTAAAAATTTGTTTTTTAATATTCCAGCTAGGCGAAATTTTTTAAAGTCGAACCCAGTTGAATGGAAACACATTGTTGAAGAAATAAATAGGGCGGCACTCACCAATCCTGCTATTGGCTTTCAATTGTATCATAATGATGATTTGCAATTAGACTATCCCATAGAACTTCAAATGGAAAGGGTTGTATCTGTTTTTGGCGACCGAAAAGAAGAGGATTTAATTGAATTGGATGAACAAACAAGCATCATCCATGTAAAAGGATTTATAGCCAAACCACAGTTTGCAAAAAGACTCAGGGGAGAGCAATATTTCTTTGTAAACAATAGGTTTTTTAAAGACAATTATTTGAACCATGCGGTAAACAATGCCTTCGAGGGAACCATTAGTAAAGAGCAGTTTCCGTTATATGTAATTCAAATTGAAATTGACCCATCGCAAATAGACATTAATATCCATCCCACAAAAACAGAAGTAAAATTTGAGGATGATAGAAATGTTTATCAAATTTTGAGGGCAATTGTTAGAAAAGCTCTTGGAGGCTATATTCAAAACCCAGATGGGGGAGACTTTGACGACAACAGATTCATTCACCTCCAATTAAATCCACCAAGCATAAGTGAGGCAATTCCATTTATTGCCAGCGGCTCAACGGTAAGCAGACCAGATTGGAGCAGTTTTAAGGAAACCTATCAACAACAGCGAAATGACAATACACAGAACTGGGAAAAGTTATTTCAAACCAATTCAAATTCACGGGTAATAAACGAAAAAGTTGAGCAGCTTCTTCCATCAAATGAGGAGGTAAGCGACACCAGAGTTTTTTTTCAATTAAACAATCAATTTATTGTTACCCCAATAAAAAGTGGTTTGATGCTCGTAAACCAACAGGCAGCACACGAGCGAATTTTGTTCGAAAAATATTTGTTTGCCCTTGCCCAAAGCCCAATAGCTAGCCAGCAACTTCTTTTTCCTAAGGTTGTAACATTGGCTCCGGGCGATGAAGTTGTTTTGGAAGAGATTCTGCCAGAAATGGGCGCACTAGGTTTTACTATTAATGTGTTTGGCAAAAACACATTTGTGATTAACGGACTCCCAACCGAACTTCACATAGGCAATGAACAAGAGTTACTCTCAGAGATTTTGGAAACGTATAAAAGGAATAAACAAGGAGAGCTCAATAAGCATAAAAATGTTGCAAAAACGATGGCAAAGAAAGCATCCATTAAATCTGGAACCAAGCTAAAAACAGAAGAAATGAATCGTCTGGTAGATGAATTGTTTGCTTGTTCCGATCCGCAATTTTCACCAGACGGAAGACCTTGTGTGAGTAAGCTAACACTACAAGACATCTCAAAAATGTTTTAATGCCAATAAAAATTCTTGTTAATGCACAAGCAATTCAATTATTAGAATTATTTTGCCCCAAATTAGGATATGTATCAACAATTTAGACCAAACAACTTTTCGAGCTTTCCTCCAGTAGTAAAGAATTTATTGATTATTAATGGCTTATGCTATTTAGCCAGTATCGTTCTACAGAGTAAAGGATGGTTTAATATGAACCAACATTTTGGGTTATTTTATCCAGAATCTAGCTACTTTAGACCTTACCAATTAATTACCCATGTTTTTATGCACGGGTCGTTTATGCACTTATTTTTTAATATGTTCAGTTTATGGATGTTTGGTAATACATTAGAAAATTATTGGGGTCCTAAAAGGTTTTTCATCTACTATTTTGTTACAGCTTTTGGCGCTGCGGCATTGTATTTAGGTGTAAATGCTTATGAGGTGCATCAAATAAAAGAAATGATAGCCGGTTTTGCGGCAAATCCTGATTATGACACTTTCTTTAACATCATTCAAAAAGACCCCTTTTTTGCAAACGATATTCATGTTGCAGATTTTTTAAATGAATGGAGAAAGGATCCCAATAATCCAGATTATGTTACTGGCGCAAAACAAATCACAGATTTTTTATTGGTGAAGAAGTTTAATAACCCTGTGGTAGGGGCAAGTGGCGCTGTTTTCGGACTTTTACTTGGATTTGGTATGCTGTTTCCAAATACAGAATTAATGATGCTTTTTATCCCATTTCCTATCAAAGCAAAGTACTTTGTATTTGGCTATGGTGCCATAGAATTGTATCAAGGTATTGCAAATAATCCAGCTGATAATGTGGCCCACTTTGCACATTTAGGCGGCATGTTGTTTGGCTTTATTTTGATTAAGATTTGGAACAAAAGCAATCGAAAGAATTTTTATTAATGCATAAAGATGTTTGAAGAAGGAATAAAAGAGGAGAAAAAAGCAATATATTCCAAATGGACTGTTTTGGGTTTTTGCGTGTTGTTTAGTCCAATCTTTGGAGGCTTTTTATTGAGGCAAAACCTAGTTGATAAAGGCGAAACTAAGATAGGCAATCTCTTGCTCCTAGTTTCCTTGTTGTTTGCTTCGTTCACAGCTTTTATAGGCACAACAGACCTTCGCGGACCAGGAACCACTTTTATGGCTAATTTTTTAGAGGGCGCATTGTTAGTTGAATTTGTTTTTAGAAAGTACTTTTTAGATGAAGATAGCTACCCTAAAAAGTCGCTTAGGAAACCACTAATCATATCTTTAATGGTAGTTTCAATAATGATGTTATTAATCATTTTAACAGGTGTTCCTTTGATTCCGCAATAATTATTAGACGCTAAACCACTTTGTGTGGTTAAATCCATTTTGTTAAAAGGTAGTGTAAGCTAGTTTTGTGTAATGGAAACAACACTTTTTTTGAGCGTCATTATTCTTTATTTCTTGGTCCTATTAGGTGTTGCCTTCTTTACCTCCAAGAATGCCACTAACCATAGCTTCTTCATTGGGAATAAGAGCAGCCATTGGGCGTTGGTGGCATTTGGGATGATTGGCACCTCCTTGTCTGGAGTAACTTTTGTTTCAGTTCCTGGAACCGTTGAGCTAGCAAAATTTAGTTATTTTCAGGTAGTTTTAGGATATTTTATAGGATATTTTGTGGTTGCGTTTGTGCTATTGCCACTGTATTATAAACTCAAACTTACTTCCATTTATAATTACTTAGGCCAAAGGTTTGGCATATTTTCATATAAAACAGGGTCAATATTTTTTATTGTTTCCAGAACGCTTGGTGCAACATTAAGGCTTTATTTGGTTATCAACGTACTTCAAATTTTTGTATTGGATCAACTCCATATTAGCTTTGAATTTACCACTTTGATTATTCTGTTAATGATAGTTTTATATACTTTTAAGGGTGGCGTAAAAACCATTGTTTGGACAGATACGCTTCAAACTTTTTTTATGTTATTGGCATTAGTGGTTTGCGTGTTTTATATTATGGGAGACTTGAACCTAAGCTTTTCTGAAACACTAGGAAAGTTAAACGATAGCGGGCATCTTCAGATTTTTAATTTTAACTTTTTTGATAAGAAGTATTTTCTGAAGCAAGTAATAGGGGGGGCATTTATTACAATTGCCATGACAGGGTTGGACCAAGAAATGATGCAAAAAAATATAAGCGTAAAAACATTGGGAGGAGCCCAGAAAAACATGATTTTGTTCAGCTCAGTGATGGTTTTGGTTAACTTTTTGTTTCTGTTTTTAGGAGGGGTGCTTTTTATATATGCAGAAAGTAAAGGTTTAACGGTTAAGGGCGACGACCTGTTTCCTACCGTTGCCTTAACACATATGCCTATGTTGATTTCATTGATTTTTATTATTGGGTTAATTTCGGCCTTATTTCCTTCTGCAGATGGTGCCATTACAGCATTAACCTCTTCTTTTTGCATTGATATTTTAGGGGTGCAACGAAATAAAGAATGGAACGAAAGCAAACAATCGAACATTAGAAAAATAGTGCATTTGTTGTTTGCCTTTTTGTTTTTATTGATGGTTTATTACTTTAAACAATTAGACAATAAGTCAATTATTAGTATTTTATTGGATATTGCTGGCTATACCTATGGTCCATTATTGGGTTTGTTTGCTTTTGGAATTTTAACAAAGCATCAAATTCATGATAAGTTGTCTCCAATTGTTTGTTTTGTGGCACCTTCAATTTGTTACTTTTTTCAAAACTATGTTCCCGCTTACTTTGGATGGACCTATCAAATTGGCATTGAACTTTTATTAATCAACGGCCTACTTACATTTTTTGGTTTGTGGTTAATTAAAAAAGATTGAGATGATTGATGGATGAATAACATAGGAAAATTTGACGAGAAACACAAGTTGGATTAGCGCTAATTTGCTATATTGCAGCCATGGGTATTCATCCTTTGTTGTTTAAAATTGCTGGTGGCGAAAGCGAAGTGCTTGATTT
Source organism: Bacteroidota bacterium (assembly GCA_947485745.1). Taxonomy (GTDB): domain Bacteria; phylum Bacteroidota; class Bacteroidia; order UKL13-3; family UKL13-3; genus B1. The sequence goes on along the minus strand of CANKQY010000056.1, from coordinate 1,969 downwards.
TAAAAAAACAATATCTTCGGCCAGCAAAATTGCCAAAACAATTAGTGCATTTGCTAATCATAAGGGAGGTACCCTGTTGATAGGAGTAAACGATAACAAAACGATTTCTGGGGTTAGGAGCGAAGACGAAAAGTATATGCTCGATTTAGCAGCCCATTTTTATGTAAAGCCAGAAATAGATTTAATTATAAACGAATGGGATATGGGTGAGCGCTCTGTAATAGAAGCATACATTCCAGAGGGAAAAGACAAGCCTTATTATGCAAAAGACGAAGAAGGCAAGTGGTGGGTGCATATCCGCGTAAAAGACCAGTCATTATTGGCTAGCAAAATTGTTGTAGATGTTTTGAAGAGAAATAGCGGGAAAGGTCAAAATATTATTCATTACACTGAACACGAAAAGGGAGTTTTAAAATTTCTTGAAATGAAAGAAAAGGCCAACTTGAAGGAGATTTGTAAGTTGTTAAATATTTCTAGGTGGCGGGCACAAAAAATGCTGGTTTCTTTAGTAAGTGCTGGAGTTGTGAGGTCGCATACCACTGAAAAAATGGAATTTTTCACATTAAGTTAGGTTCAAACCGAAACATTAAAGGATATTTTTAGAAAGAAAGGCACTTATTTTGCAGTGTGAAATTACATATGAAAATTAAAACAATTATTTTGATGGTTTTGAGCTTTGCTTCAAGCATACCATCTCTTATGGCGCAACAGCCAACAGCTAACCCTAAAAACCTTGAAATTGCACATCGTTTTACCTATGTTTTAGACAATGGCTTTGAGAAAATAGATTTGATGTTGGTTGGAACAGTTGATAAGTCTTTTTTTAACCTTGGGAACGCTCAATTGATTATTTGTGATAAGAACGACAAGTCGAGGAAAAATCTGTTAAACTCTTTTACGCTTATGGTAGAACCTAGCGAGCCTAAGATTCAAAGCAAGGTTTTTCCAACACCATCCCCAGTTTTTACGAGTGGTTGTAAACAAATGATTACCATGCTCCCAGCACAAAGTAAAATTACATTTACGGAAGTTAAATTGAACACTACTTTGCCTGTTGCGGTGCAACAAGCGCCAGGTTCGAAACACGCTTTAGGTGTTGGTGTTTTGCCAATTGCATTTTTCTTGCACATAAAATAGGCGATTTAAGATGTATGGCTTAATTTTGTGTCGGTTCAAACAATATCAACATGAAGGTAGGCGTGGTAATTTTTCCTGGGTCCAATTGCGATCAAGATGCAATTTATGCATTTCAAAATCAGTTTGGTTGTGAAACCATTGCTTTGTGGCACAAAGACCACGATTTGCAGGGTGTAGACTTAGTTTTTCTTCCTGGTGGATTTAGTTATGGCGACTACCTTAGAAGTGGAGCTATTGCCAGGTTTTCACCTATCATGCAAAATGTAATTGATTTTGCTAATAAAGGTGGTTTGGTTTGGGGTGTTTGTAATGGGTTTCAAATTCTTTGCGAAAGTCAACTGCTGCCAGGCGCCTTATTGCACAATGAAAACCAAAAATTTAACTGCAAAAATGTTTTTATTAAACCGAGTACCACAAATTCATTGATTACAAATAGCCTAGATTTAAATAAGGCTTATCAAATTCCGGTGGCTCACGGTGAAGGCAGGTTTTTCTGTGATGAAACAACCAGGGCCTCCTTGGTAGCGAATGATCAAATATTGTTTACTTATTGTGATGCAAATGGTAATTCTAGTAATGAGGCTAACCCAAATGGCTCAATGGATCATATTGCGGGCATTTGCAATGTAGGTAGAAATGTATTTGGAATGATGCCACACCCAGAAAGAGTAATTGATTCAGAGCTATACAACACAGATGGAAGAGGCTTGTTTGATAGTCTCATGAAAGCCTCACTAGCAGTATAATGGCGTCTGCATTTATAAATGCAGCAGGGTTTGAAATCAGTAGATTTGGCTTTTTTGAAAAGGCCTGTTTCTCGCTTTTACTTATT
>CANKQY010000055.1 GCA_947485745.1 Bacteroidota bacterium | reverse complement strand
TACAGGCAATAGAGCTATACATGTTTAGTTCGATGGTTCGACAGGCTCACCATGACGGCAGTTATTGTGAGCTTGTTTAAAACGCCAAGGTGAACCCGTGGAACCACAGCGTCATGGTGAGCCTGTCGAACCATAAACAAAAAAAAAGGCACCCAATGGGTGCCCCTTTTTTTGTTTTGTTAATTGCTAACTAGCGAATAACGTTTAATTTCTTAACTGCTGATTTACCATCAACGTTTAATTCAACAAAGTATAAGCCATTGATAAGGTTATCGCAATTGATAACACCATTTAAGCTATTTACATTTTGAGTTAAAACTTCTCTACCGTTCATATCAACGATACGAACTGAACCATTACTGCTAGAGCCATTGAAAGTTACTTCAAAGCTGTTTTTAGCAGGGTTAGGGAAAAGATTTAATCCTAATTCGCTCACTTCATTAACGGCTAATGCACCATCAGGAGCTGTAGAAGCCGACTGCCAAACAGTTTTGTCATTGTCATCCTCTAAGAATACGATTGCAAAAACATTTCCAAACTCTTCAACTGAATGCTCAGTAGACAAATTGATAATACTAGCTGCTTGTCCATCATTAGGCAAACGATAAGAGCCAGGGAAAGTGTATGTTTGGGTATATGCAACCGCAGTACCTGCAGTAAAACTAACAGCAGTACCAGCAGCAGTTGGCAACATCTTTTTCATTACATTGAAAAATTCAGTTTCACCATTATTTTTTATGTTTTTGGTAGTTCTACTTTCAACTACTGCAATACGCAATTTAAGGTTTGAGTTGGTGAAAGATTGAACAGGAGTTACACTACCAGATACTGTTACTTTATTTCCAACACGTACCAGGTTTGCAGTAATACCAGCTAGTGAAGGCACTGCTGCTTTGGCATCAAAAAAACCTGTAGTATAAGAGTTTGAATTTGCAGAAGTTGCTCCCCATTTGCTGCTACCATCTACTACCAACCATGGAGCAAAAGATGCACCATAATAAGTAAAACGAGTTCCTACTTCTGAAGTGTAGTAAGGATCGCCTGTACCTGGGAAATTTGCTTGGTATTTAATGGTATTCCAAGAACCTACTTTTTGAGCCAAAACATCATCTAATTTAATGTTACCAGGGTTACATGGAGGGCAAGTAGACGAGGTGAATATTTCATGCAAAACTTTGCGTGGAACTGTTGCATTAACAATTACCAAGCTACCAATAGCTGAGTTATTAGAGGTATCGCCATCAACACCGGCATTTGGATCAGAAACCCAAACTTTAATTGGATAGTTACCAGGAGTACTATTTGAATAAGGTGCATTATGAATAAAATCATAAGTTCCACCACTATTGGCAACATTTAAGCCAGATAATTGCATAGTTGCAGTTGGACCACCATTCACAGAATAATACAATTTAAATGAACTCAAGTTGGTTGCACCATAACTTGTAATTTTACCTTTAATTTGGATGTTGGTGTTTTTTTGAGCGAAGCTTGGCAAGTCCAAGCTAGTCATTTGAATCTCATTTGGAGTTTGCGTTCCAGACATAAATTTGTAAACATCACTTTTAGTTGCATCATAAGAACCATTTGCACCACCAAAATTCATAGCTGGTGTTCCAGTAACTTCTTTTACCGCAGTTCCATCAGCATTTTTAACACCTGCACTTGCACTAAATGTTCCAAAACCATAATTGTGAACGATATCAAAATCTCCACCTTCGTATAAACGAATAGCATAATAGGTAACATTTGTTGCAGCAGTAGCTCCTGCTTGAACCAAACGCCATTGGATTACGCAAACTCTTTTAGGAGCTGTACCATAAGTCCAGGTTGTAATATCCGACTTGAAGGTTGTAGTTCCTTGGGTAATTGGTTCCAATTTAGTATCATCCCAAAATGCAAAAATAGAGTTTGTAGGAGCAGTGGAAGCACTTAGCGCAGTATTAGCATTTACAGAAGCTGTTTGAGTTGCATCAAAAGTAATGTAACCACTTGTTGAAGCTTTAAATTGGGTAACAGCTGTACCAAAAAAGTTCCAAGCAAAAGGAAGTGTTGTGGCTGCACTTAAATTGTTAGATGAAGGGCCAGCTGTAACAGTTGTAGCTCCAGTTTGGTTCATGCTGTATTCAGAAGTTGTTCCCATTAATTTAAAATAATAGTAACCTTGAGAATAAGCACCACCGCACAATGTTAACATTGCAATGGCTACTAATAGTAATTGTTTTTTCATTGTAAAATTGTTTTTTAGTTTATTGATTTTTATTTTTTTGTCAATTTTGAAACTGCAATTTGCAAAAAAAAAACACTATATACAAGGGTCAACCTATTTTTATTTCCATTTTATGATAAATGGCGATTAAATTGAAATTAATGATTAAATTCGAATTAATAAATAAAAAAATAATGAGAGTTTTATTTCTTTTAATGGCAATTTTACTTTCTTCCATTTGCTGCAGCATCGCTCAAAAAAGAGGAGAGCATGATATCACAACACCTTATGCGGATATCCAAGATGTAAACGGAGATATTACCCACATCAAAGAGGCTCCAAAATTTGTAGGTAGGGTAAATGGTGTGGTAGGCACAAGTTATTCTGCTTCGGATATCAACAGCTTGCCCACCAGAAATATCAATAAAATTGCCAGTTTAACTTTAGGCGTTCAAGCCAATGGCAATCGTGAACCTATCTTTAAAGGGGTTGAAGGTGGTACAGCTTATTTTGTAGATGGTGTGCGAATAAGAAGTGGCAACTTAAGCCTTGCTGGTTTTGGCTTTTAACCATACTAATAGATTAATTCCTATTCGACCGCCTTCGGGGTCGTATGTTTATAACGAAATGTTACTGCTATAAACATTTGACTCCAAAGGAGCCTGAAAAATCAACAATCTTTTTAACTTTAATATGATACAATTATGTTAACCCTAAGCCATGGTTCCGATGGGCAAAGCATACTTCAACTTAAAACTTAACACTTAAAACTTACTTATTAATAAACTTCGGATTAATCAGGTTCTCAATAGAAAATATTTCATCCCATTTTTCTTGGTCAATTAACTTTTTTTCTTGGACTACTATTTGATGAACACTCTTGCCTGTTTTTAATGCTTCGCCAGCAATATCAGAACAAATTTCATAACCAAATAGTGGGTTCAATTGCGTTACAATTCCAATGCTGTTCATCACCATTTGAGCGCAATGATCTGCATTTGCTGTAATGCCAACTATACATTTATCAATTAAACTTATGATAGCATTACCTAAATATTCAAATGATGTAAACATGGCAAAGGCAATTACAGGTTCCATTACATTGAGCTGTAATTGTCCGGCCTCGGCAGCCATGGTTACTGTGAGGTCTTGACCAATTACATAGTAACAACTTTGGTTCACCACTTCTGGAATAACTGGATTTACTTTACCTGGCATAATTGAACTGCCGGGCTGACGAGGAGGGAGATTTATTTCATTGAATCCTGTTCTTGGTCCGCTGCTTAATAAGCGCAAATCATTACAGATTTTTGAAACTTTTACGGCATTGCGTTTTAAGGTTCCCATGATTTGAACATAGGCGCCAGTATCTCCTGTTGCTTCAATTAAATCGGGGGCCAATTCTACCGGGATGCCGCTTTCTTTTTTAAGATAGGCCACACATAAATCTGGATATTTTTCTGGCGCATTTACACGTGTGCCAATGGCAGTTGCACCCATATTTACTTCCAATACCAATTTTTGTGCTTCTTTCAATCTCAATATATCCTCGCCTATGGTGGTGGCATAGGCATGAAATTCCTGACCTAAAGTCATTGGCACGGCATCTTGCAATTGGGTTCTGCCCATTTTTAAAACCTTTTCAAACTCCTTGCCTTTTGCCCTAAATGCGTTCTCTAAATTGACCAGTATTTTGATATAGTCGGTCATCTTCATGTACAAGGCAATTCTAAAGGCAGTTGGGTAGGCATCGTTGGTAGACTGCGAACAATTTACATGATTGTTCGGATGTAAGAATTCGTATTCTCCCTTTTTGTGTCCAAGGTATTCTAGTCCAATATTGGCAATTACTTCATTCGCGTTCATGTTACAAGATGTTCCAGCACCACCTTGTATGAGGTCGCTCACAAATTGGTCTTCGTATTTACCCGCAATCAATTGATCGCATCCGTAACAAATGGCTTCAGTTATTTTTTCATCTAAAACGCCACAATCTTTGTTGGCAAGAGCCGCTGCTTTTTTTACATAACCCAATGCCTTGATAAATCTTTTTTCTCTGGAAATTGGGATGCCTGTTATATTGAAATTTTCCTTGGCTCTAAAAGTTTGTATACCATAATATAAATGATCTGGTATATCTAACTCACCTAAAAAGTCATGCTCTTTCCTAGTATTGCTCATTGCTTATTAATTTGGTTCAATGATAGGGAAAAAGGTCGCAGGTCGCAAGTTTCAAGTCGCAGGTCGCAAGTCGCAGGTCGCAGGTTTGCGAGTTGCATCTGTGGTGCCCCAACCTGAAGGTTGGGGTTTGTAGGATGTAGCAGGTTTGCGGTGCATCTGAGGTGCCCCAACCTGAAGGTTGGGGTTTGTAGGTGAGACGAGCTCCACCCATCAGGTAGTTAACAAACCCCATCCTTTAGGTTGGGGAGAGAGTAACCTTGAGTGTGTAGAGCACTGGAACCAAAACCTGCGACTTGTGACCTGCGACCGAGAAAAGCCTTTTCCTTACCGGAAATTCAAAACCTGAGACTTGCGACCTGCGACCTTTTCTTCACACCACCAACAAACTACAGCCTCTGAGGTCGCTGTTATCTAATCTGCCTAACACTTCAAAGGTACCATCTGCGTGTTTTTTGCCTAGGTCGGAGGTTTGTATGAAAGCGCAGCTATATTTGTTTGCTAAATCTATAACCCTGATTAAACCTACACGATCATTGGGTAATTGTGTAAATGGGTCATTTGTATCTACAATTTCAACCTGCATCCAAGCAGGGCAGTGGTAATTTCCATCAATATTGGCGTATGCCTGACTCATTAATTCGGTCATTCCGTATTCACTAAAAATATTTTGGGATTGAAAGGCGTTGGATAATTCTTTGTATAACTCTATTTTGGTTATCTCTTTTTTTCTACCCTTCATGCCGCCTGTTTCAATAACTTTTCCTTGTTTGAGTGGTATTGGAAATTTTTCAGCAAAATCCAATAAGGCAAAACTTACCCCAAAAATATAATAGGGTTTTTCTTTGCTCTCTAGTTGAAGTATTCTGTCGTGGAGCGTCTGGTGTTCATACAAAAAGAAACCGTTCAATGGATGACCCGAAAGCTGCATTAAATGCTGAACCATATAAATAAGTGAGGATCCTTCTCTTTCGAGATAGGATGGAAGGAGTCCTAAAAATGCGCAGTTTTTTATGGGGCCAAATTGCGATTCAAATGTTTCAACAAAGCTTTTTTTATAAAGTTCTAAGCTAAAAACATGGTGACTACTTTGTCCAATTCCACCCGTAGCTGAGCTAAAAAACACCTTCTCTGCATTTGGTTCAAACGATTTTACAACTTGTTTTTTAAATATTTCTATTGGTAAAAATGGGATATTTTGGATGCTTTTTATAGCGGATGCATCTTTGATTCCCAAAAAATGGCAATAGGATTTGTAGGGTTGGTTGTGCTTATATTGAAATTGAAAAACAGCAAGGCACATTTCATCGAAATTTGTTACCTTTGATTTAAATATGCTTTCATCGAAATGATTCATTGTCCCAAATATAAAGGATTATTAATTTTCTTGCTAGTTTTAACGCTAGCTGCCTGCAAAAAAAAGGAGATTTATTCATCTATACCTGTGATTGAATATAAAAGTGTTAACTTTTATCCTGGCAGCGATGGGAGTGATTCTTTAATGACATTGATTTTTTCTTTTAAGGACGGCGATGGCGATATTGGTTTGGGTCAAGCCGATACTTTTCCACCTTTCCAAGCCACCAGAGATAAATACAACAATCCAACTAATCCTTATTATAATAATTTGCACATTGATTATTTAGAATCTTTTGAAGGGGTTTTTGGTCAGGTTATCAAAGATTTAGATCCTGATGCTACTCCGCCTGTTTTTGATACTTTGCGATATTTATACAGGATAGAAAATATTACACCTGAAGGCAGACACAAAGCAATTAGGGGAGACATAGAAGTTAATATTTATCCTTCGCCATATCCAGATGCGCAGGACACTGTAAAGTATAAATTCTTTATTTACGACAGGGCATTAAATAAAAGTAATGTTGTAGAATCTCCGCCATTGATTTGGATAAGAAATTAAATTTAAGGCTTGGTTGAAAATAGGCATAAAAAAAGCTAGACTCTTTGGGTCTAGCTTTTTTTAACAAGCTATTTTATCAGAAATCATAGTCATCATCATCTTCGTCGTCAAATGAATCAAAGGTTTTAGGTATGATGATATCTTTTTCATCTGGGTCTGAATCCAATAAATCATCATCCTCATCAATCTCTTTGTTGTCTAAATCTAAGGATTCATCTTCATCCTCATCATCTACCATATAATTTTTTTTTGGTCCTTTTGTTTTAGGATCTGGATTTTCATTGGTACTTGAATTTCCTGATTTAGTAGATGGTTTTTTTGGCTTCGTCATTTCAATACCTATTTCTGTTTACGAATTTATGTTTTTAAAAATTGATTTTCTCAAAGAAAATATTTTTTTCTTTCAAAATAAAGTCGTGAAATAAAGCTACGAGAATTAAAAAATCAATAGATAAATAAAATATTAGAAAAAAATATTTTGGGCTAGTTTAAAAGTGTTGCAATGTGCATTCACAATATCCGAAATGTTTGGAGAATAACCTCCTCCAAGCGCGCAAGTTATGGGTATATTATATTGTTTGCAGGTTTTCAAAACCAGTGCATCTCTTTTTTTGCAGCCTTCTTCACTTATATTTAATTTGCCCAATTTATCTGTGGCAAGAATATCAACTCCACAAAGGTAAAATACAAAATCTGGAAAATTGGTTTCAAAAATAAAGTTTAAATTTTTTTCTAATAAGTATAAATAATCTTTGTCCGCCATACCATTTTCAAGCGGCACATCCAAATCCGATTCTTCCTTATGAAATGGGTAATTATCTCTTCCATGCATGCTAAAGGTAAAAACCTGAGAGTTGTTTTTGAAAATAGAGGCAGTGCCATTTCCTTGGTGCACGTCTAAATCGATGATCAATATTTTTTTTGCAAGACCCTCTTTTATAAGCATGTTTGCTGCAAAAGCCATGTCGTTCAATAAACAGAAACCTTCTCCTTTATCTGCAAAAGCGTGGTGGGTGCCACCAGCAACGTTCATAGAAATACCAAATTGAAGTGCAAACCTTGCGCAATCTAAGGTACCTTGTATTATTTTTAATTCTCTTTCTACCAATTGACGACTTAATGGGAAGCCAATTCTTCTGATATGTGCAGGCTCCAATTCAAGGTTTTTCAACTGATTTAAATAGTTAGTTGAATGTGTTACAATTATTTCCGAATCCTCTGCGGCCATCGGTTCAAACAGGTTTTCCTCCTCTATAATGCCCTCATATAGCAATTGTTTTGGGATGAGTTCATATTTGAGCATTGGAAAACGGTGACCTTCTGCTAAAGGGTGCTGGAATAAAGAATCAAATGAAATGTAAAACATGATATTAATTTGTTTCAAAGTGTTGAGAAATCTGTAATATTGAAAACAATTTCTCCCATCAAATCAAATCAAAGAAATTGAGTTTTACAAATGAAGATTGCAGTAGTAAAAGAAACCAAAAAGGCTGAAAACCGCGTAGCAGTTACACCGCAGGTAGCCCAGCAATTGATTAAAAGCGGCCATGAGGTTGCTGTAGAATCCCAATCAGGGTATGCATCCAACTTCAGGGATGAGGCTTATCAAAAAGTCGGGTGTACTATTTTAACTAAATCGGAGGCCATAGCAAACTGCGATATTTTGGTAAAAGTAAATGCACCAGATGCCCAAGAGTTAAGCATGCTTAAAGAAGGTAGTTGCTTGATTTCCTATTTATATGGGAATAACAATCCAGAATTAATTGAGCAATTAAATGCTAAAAAAATAAGTGCATTTAGCATGGATGCCATTCCGAGGATTTCTAGGGCACAAAACATGGATGCTTTAAGCTCGCAAGCAAATTTAGCCGGTTATAAAGCTGTAATTTTAGGAGCGGCCAATTTGGGTAAAATTTTCCCTATGCTAATGACGGCAGCTGGTACTGTAATTCCTGCAAGAGTATTGATTTATGGCGCTGGTGTGGCAGGTTTGCAAGCTATTGCAACGGCCAAACGTTTGGGAGCCATTGTGGAGGTGAGCGATGTTAGGCCAGAAACCAAAGAACAAGTAGAAAGTTTGGGAGGTAAGTTTATTGAAGTGAAAACTGAGGAAACTGCTAAGATTGAGGGAGGATATGCCAAAGAGGTTTCTGCAGAATATTTAGCCAAACAAAAAGAAGCTGTAAATAAGAGTTTGTTTCAAGCAGATTTGGTCATTACAACCGCATTGGTTATGGGGAAAAAAGCGCCTATTTTAATAACCGAAGAGCAAGTAAAACAAATGAAATTGGGCAGTGTAATTGTAGACATGGCAGTTGAACAAGGCGGTAATTGTGAGTTAAGTGAGTTGGATCAAACCGTTAATAAATATGGCGTTTCAATTATAGGTATTAGCAATTTGCCATCAACTTTACCTCAAAACGCAAGCGAATTGTACGCAAAAAATATACAAAACTTTCTCAATCACTTAGCAAATAAAGACGCCTTTAAATGGGAAATGGAAGAAGACATAACCAAAGGCACCTTATTTTGTCACCAAGGAACAATTTTAAAATCATAAAAGTTAGAAGCAATGCTTGAATTTATAAACGAAAATATACAATTGATCTACCTAGTCATTTTAATGATTTTTGTAGGTATTGAGCTTATTGGTCATGTGCCAAGTGTATTACATACTCCTTTAATGAGTGGTGCAAATGCAATTCATGGGGTGGTTATTATTGGGTCTATTATTGTAATGGGCCAAGCAGAACATACTTTATCTCTTATATTGGGATTTTTAGCCGTGGTGCTTGGAACCTTAAACGTGGTAGGTGGTTTTGTGGTAACCGACAGGATGTTGGAGATGTTTAAGAAAAAGAAATAAAAGATTATTCCATTAAAATAAATACTACATGACTACGCATATTCTTCAAATAATATATTTAATAGCCTCTGTAACTTTTATCATTGGATTAAAGTTTTTAGGAAATCCTGCCACCGCCAGAAAGGGTAATTTAATTGCCGCTTTTGGTATGGGTATAGCCATTTTTGGCACTATCTTTTTGTATACGAGTCCAGAATCTGGCGAACATTTACATAATTTGACCTTTATTTTTGGTGCCCTTATTGTTGGAACTATACTTGGCTTTATAGCTGCCAAAAAAGTTCAAATGACAGCAATGCCAGAGATGGTAAGTTTGTTCAATGGAATGGGTGGTGCTTGTGCCATGTTAATTTCTATCATTGAATTTCAACATTTATCAGATGGCTCTTTAGTGGGTTTAGAAAGTAAGCTATTTATCATCATTGTAGGGATGATCATTGGATCTATTTCCTTTTCTGGTAGTATGATAGCTTGGGGTAAATTAAGCGGTAACGTTAAAGATAAATCATTTGGCAAGCAACAAATAATTAATGTGGGTTTGCTCTTGGTAATTTTAGTACTTGCTTATTTCACCATTATGGGTGGGGCAATGGACGCAAGTACTTTATTTTATGCCGTTCTGACCCTATCTCTTTTATACGGGGTATTATTTGTACTGCCAATTGGCGGTGCCGATATGCCTGTTGTAATTTCATTGCTTAATTCATTTACAGGAGTTGCCGCTGCATGTGGTGGTTTCTTATATGATAACAAAGTAATGTTAGTAGGCGGTATTTTAGTTGGTTCAGCCGGCACTTTATTAACCATAGTAATGTGTAAAGCAATGAACAGATCATTATTAAATGTATTGATTGGTAATTTTGGTGGTGGCGCTAAAGCCGATGCTGCAAAGAGTTCTTCATTTGAAGGAAGCATCAAAGAGGTTTCTGCCAGTGATGCTGCTATCTTAATGCGTTATGCCAAGAAAGTAATTATAGTTCCAGGTTATGGATTAGCTGTTGCCCAAGCGCAGCATGTGGTGCATGATTTGGAGTTGCTATTGGAGTCGGAGGGTGTTGAAGTTAAATACGCTATACACCCCGTTGCAGGCAGAATGCCTGGTCACATGAATGTATTGTTAGCAGAAAGTAACGTGAGTTATGATAAGTTGGTGGAAATGGAAGAGATCAATCCAGAGTTTAACACCACAGACGTAGTATTGGTAGTTGGTGCAAATGATGTTGTAAATCCTGCTGCTAAAACCGATCCTAACTCACCTATTTATGGTATGCCTATTTTAGATGTAGAAAACGCTGCGAATGTGATTGTAAACAAGCGTTCAATGAAGGCTGGTTATGCAGGTATTGAAAATGAATTGTTCTACAAACCTAAAACAAGTATGTTGTTTGGTGATGCCAAAAAAGCCCTCACCGAATTAGTTGCCGAGATCAAAGCCTTAGGTTAATGTGGTATAGGTTTTCTAAACATGCTTTAGAAGAATTACAAAATAGAAATATTTCTATTGAAATTGCAGAAGGCATATTAAGCATGCCAACAAATCATTTTTGAAGGTGATAATAAGAAAATTCATCAATCAATTGTGGTACAAGATGAGGTTCAATGTTTAATAAGAATTTTTATTGCAATTGATAAAACACCTAATATTGTTATAACTTTGTATAAGACTAGTAAAATTTTAAAATATTGGAAAGATGAAAGTTAAGTATGACAAAGAGGTTGATGTAATGAAAATTGTGTTCAGCTTGAATCCAATAGTTGAAAGTGATGAAGAAAAGCCAGGGGTTATTCTTGACTTTGATGTAAATGGAAATATTGTTTCTATGGAAATTTTAGATGCTTCAAAAAGTATTACAAGCCCACTTTCCGTAGATTATGAATTTGCAGGCATTAATCATTAGTTATTTTATAAAGGCATATTGAATTATATTAGCACCCATTTGTAAAGCCTGCTGTCTAATTGCTTCTGGGTCGTTATATATTTCTTGGGACTCCCAGCCATTCCCTAAATCGCATTCGAAGCTATAAAAGCAAACCAATCTGCCTTGGTAGATGAGGCCAAATCCTTGTGGCGATTTGCCATCGTGCTCATGTACTTTTGGTAAGCCGTTGCTAAAATTATAAGCTTGATGATAAATTGGATGATTAAAAGGTAGTTCTACAAAACTTAATTCGGGAAATACTTTTTTCATCTCTCTTCTGAAGTATTTGTCCAAACCATAGTTATCATCGGCATGCAGAAAGCCACCAGCTATCAAATAATTCCTTAGATTTTTTGCCTCTTGATCGCTCAAAACAATGTTTCCGTGTCCGGTTAAATGGATAAAAGGGTAGTTAAATAATTCATTACTCCCAACTTCAACTATATCTTCTTCTAGGTTAATATTCATGTCTAAATTTCTATTGCAAAACGCAATCAAATTTGGTAAAGATGTTTTATTGGCATACCAATCTCCGCCACCATTGTATTTTAATTTTGCAATTTTTAGACTTGGAGGCGAAAAGGAAAGAAAACTTATTGAAAAAATGAATAAAAAAATATTGCGTAGAATCTTCATATTTACAAATATGAGCGCTTTTGTTATTTTTTTGCCAATAAAAAACAATTCAAGTGAGAAAAATTTTAGCATTGTGCCAATTGAGAGAGGAAACCTTGCGATTAAGCCAATAGTTTATTTAAATTTAGCAGTAACTTTTCCCCTATCTTTTTTAAGCAATAATCGCAAAGGCACATACACCATATATTGCGGCTGTTTCTGTGCGTAAAATGTTTGGGCCAAGAGAGGTCGGTTTGAACCCACATTTTAATGCAAGATTAATTTCTGAGGTACTAAAATCTCCTTCTGGTCCAACCAAAAGTAGATTTTGTTGCTTAGTAGCAGATTGAATTTGTTTTGAAATTGATTCTGTTTGAGCGGTTGGACACCAGGCAATCCATTTATTGGTTTCTGGCTGAATTTGGCTCAGGAAGTGAGGAAATTTAAGGATTTGGTGGATTTTAGGTAAGTAAAATTGCTTACTTTGTTTAATTGCTGAAACAGCAATTTTTTCGCAACGATCCAAATTAATTTTAGCTCTTTCTGTATTATCTGTTTCAATAAAGCTAATTTCATCTACACCAATTTCGATAGCCTTTTCGAGCATCCATTCTATGCGTTCAAAATTTTTGGTTGGGGCAATCGCTAAGTGTAAGTGATAACTTCTATTGGGTAGGTGTTTAATTCTGCGAATGATTTCACCTGTGCATTTTTTAGGATGGTCGTCTAATATGGTAGCTATAGCTTCAGTTCCTTTTCCATCGATTATGGTGAGTGTATCGCCATTTTTTTTTCTAAGAACTCTAATGCAATGTTTCGACTCTTCTTCGGAAAAGGTAAAGGTATTTGAATCTAGGTTTGGGAGGAAGAATAATTGCATATTAATTGTTCCAAGTTTTAACTAGTTTATGTATAACTACAATTAGTCCAATTAGAGAAAGGGCAGAGGCAATTAAAAAGAGGTCTAATTCAATTTCACTTCTAATATCAAATACACTAACCTCTAATTTATTTAAAGGAATGCGCATGTTAGGAGAATGATTGGGGTAGTTAACAAAGTAATGATTAGCGAGTTTATTGGCGGTAATAATAAAAAATAAAAGTAATGACCCACCTAATACCATGAGGTTAAGTGAAAATAAAAAGTTAGGGTCTTTTTCTTCGTTATTTTTTAGTGCCATGTAATTGGGTATAAGCAAAAATAAAAAAGAGACACCCAATTGGATGTCTCTTTCCTAAAAAGTATTAAACAAGTGTTATGCTTGTTGTGTTGCTTTTGGTGCAGATGCTAAAATCTCAGCGTCCACGCCATTGGCATATTGTTCAAAATTCTTCACAAACATATTGGCTAATTTATTTGCTTGGGCGTCGTATGCACTTTTATCGGCCCAAGTATTGCGAGGATTTAGTAATTCTGCAGGAACATTAGGACAAGAAACAGGCATTTGATAGCCAAAAATTGGATGAGCTTCGAAAGCTACGTTGTTTAAATCGCCATTAAGTGCTGCGGTAATCATTGCACGGGTTAAAGGTAATTTCATTCTTGAACCAACGCCATAAGCGCCACCAGACCAGCCAGTATTAATTAACCAAACATTGACAGATGGATTAGCTTTCAGTTTTTCACCCAACATTTTAGCATATTTACCCGGGTGTAATGGTAAAAAAGCTTTTCCAAAGCAGGCAGAGAAAGTTGCTTGAGGTTCTGTAACACCAGCTTCTGTGCCAGCTACTTTTGCGGTGTAACCGCTAATAAAGCTGTACATAGCTTGGCCAGCACTTAACTTGGATATTGGAGGTAAAACACCAAATGCATCGGCAGTTAAGAAGAAAATATTTTCAGGTACTTTACCAACCGAAGGAACAGCAATGTTATCTATTGCATAAATAGGATAAGCAACGCGGGTATTCTCAGTAACCTTGATATTGGTGTAATCTACGGTTGAAGTACCTGGAATAAAGCGGGTATTTTCTAGCAAGGCACCAAATTTAATGGCATTAAAAATTTGTGGTTCTTTTTCTTGAGTAAGGTCAACACATTTTGCATAGCAACCACCTTCAAAATTAAAAACACTGTCTTCTGCCCAACCATGTTCATCATCACCAATCAATTTGCGGTCTGGATCGGCACTCAAGGTTGTTTTACCTGTACCAGATAAACCAAAGAAAATGGCGGTATCACCTTTTTTGCCAATATTGGCAGAGCAATGCATTGAAAGTGTATTTCTTTCTTCAGGTAGGATATAATTTAATACGGTGAAAATACCTTTTTTCATTTCTCCGGTATAGCCGCTGCCACCAACTAAGATGATTTTTCTGGTGAAATCAATAATTGAGAAGTTATGCTGACGTGTTCCGTCTTCAGCAGCAACAGCTTTGAAACTAGGCGCATTTAGGATCAGCCATTCTGGTTCAAAGTTTTTAACTTCCTCATCGGTAGGTCGTAAAAACAAATTGTAGCAAAACAAATTGTGGTAAGCTGTTTCGTTAACAACTCTCACATTTAATTTATAACGCTCATCAGCACAAGCATATGAATCTCTAACGTACACAGGTTTTCCTGCGTAATGTTTGATTACTTTTTCTAATAATGCTTCAAATTTACTAGGTTCAAACTTAAAGTTTACATCTCCCCACCAAACGGTATTTTCCGTTTTAGCATCACAAACCGTAAATTTGTCCTTCGGCGACCTGCCTGTAAATTCACCAGTATCAGCCATTAAGGCACCAGTGTCGTTTAAAGCACCCTCACCGTTAATTAGCGCATGTTTCACTAATTCAGCAGGTGAAAGGTTCAAATGTGCAGCAGATGCACTTTTCATTAAATTTTCAGAGATATCTTTGTTTATCATAATCAGACGATTGTATAATTTGCGTTCAGCAAAAATAAGATTTTGTTTTGGATCGCAAAATGCATTTTATTTGTTTACAATTTTTATAAGTAAATGTATAAAAAAAATGATAAAATTCAAGTTTTAAATTTTACATTTCCACTACAAGTAAAACTTATTTCCATTTTACTTGTATATCATGTTTTATGTTGAAAAAGCAAATTATTGGCTTACTTGAAGCATTTGCAACCGCTTCCAATTGCCAATTAGATCATTTTTACTTGCACGAAAATAAATTTCGTTACGAGGATGAAATTGGGAATGATTTTTCTGTATTTTATAATAAACTGAAAGACATTGCTGATTTTGTTCAGTTCGATTTTCAAGTGAGGGTAATGAATGAGTCTGATTTTAAATCGCTTTTAGGCTCCCTGGATTTTCCGATTATTGCCTTTTATGCTGGGTCAAAAGAATTAAAGCCAATTCTTTTTAAGCATATGAGTTCAAAAAAATGTGTAGATGTGGTTTTTGATATTGAAGCCCCACAATCTGTAGAAAGTTTT
Source organism: Bacteroidota bacterium (assembly GCA_947485745.1). Taxonomy (GTDB): domain Bacteria; phylum Bacteroidota; class Bacteroidia; order UKL13-3; family UKL13-3; genus B1. Next base: position 3,428 of record CANKQY010000055.1, on the reverse strand, counting down.
GTAAATAACGATAAGCTCTTAAATTCTATAAAACGTTATGGCGCATTAAATTCAGACAATTCATTTGCGTTGAACCAAGGTGAACCTATTCTGGAGGCCGACAAAAACAATATTGTGTTTTTAACTGGATTTAAAATTACCAATAATTTAATAATGGAATTAGGACAAAAGCCAACGCCTATTCAAAGGCTGATTCATTTGTTGAAGGCAGAAAAGAAAGATGTTTATACCATCTACTTTTTTGCAATCATGATAGCACTGGTAAATTTAACACTTCCATTAGGAATACAAGCTATTGTGGGTTTAATGAGTGGTGGATTACTTTTAGAAAGTGTATTTGTATTAATGGTATTGGTGGTAGTGGCTACCGCGGTTGCTGGTTGGCTGCAAGTAAAGCAATTGAGTATTGTTGAAATTTTGCAGCAGCGTTTATTTGCCAAAACCGCGTTTGATTTTGCCTATAGAATTCCAAAATTGAAAGTGGAATCTCTGAGCAATCACTATATGCCAGAATTGATCAATAGGTTTTTCGATGTTTTAAATGTTCAAAAATCATTGCCCAAAATATTGGTTGACTTTACGTCTGCAATCATTCAAATTTTGTTTGGTTTATTGTTGTTATCTTTTTATCATCCTTATTTTATTTTGTTTGGTTTGGTAGTGTTACTTAGTATTATGCTAGTGTTTTACCTAACAAGTAAAAAGGGATTAGAAACAAGTATTTATGAATCTAAATATAAATACCAAGTAGTTTATTGGCTAGAGGAATTGGGTAGGTCTATTCAATCATTTAAATTAGCAGGAATTGCAAGTTTGCCAATTAAGAAAGTAGATAGGTTATTAGAGAAATATATCTCCTATAGAAAAAAGCATTTTAGTATTTTGGTTACGCAGTTTTCTGCTGTTATAGCTTTCAAAACAATTATTACCGCTGGTTTGCTCATTCTTGGTGGTGCATTGGTTTTTCAAGAGCAAATTAATTTAGGTCAGTTTGTTGCTTCCGAAATCATTATTGTTTTGGTTATAAACTCGGTAGAAAAATTAATAGGTACTATTTCTGTAATTTATGATATGCTCACGGCCCTCGATAAGATTGGTCAGGTTACTGATGCCGAAATAGAAAATAATGCTGGTAGGGAAGTAACGGATATCAATATTGAAAATGAATTTAAATTAGAAATTTCCAATTTATCTTATAAATATCCAGAGGCAAAAGATTATTGTTATAAAGGAGTTAGCTTTACCATTAATAAGGGCGAAAAAGTATGTATAACCGGGTACAATGATTCTGGTAAAACAACGCTAGTTAAAACGGTTGTTGGCTTGTTTCATTTGTATGAAGGGTTAATTAAGTTAAATGGAATTTCAATTAGAGAATTAAATATAGATAGTTATAGAAGTATCATTGGTGACAACTTAAATCTTTCTGACGTTTTTGAAGGTACCATTGAGGAAAATATCACTTTAGGGAGAAGTGGTATTTTGCTAAGAGATATCATCAAGTCTATTCAATTGGCGGGTTTAGAGAAATTTGTTGCTAGTCTCAAAGACGGCTTGCAATCACAGGTTCAGCCAGAAGGCAAAAATTTTCCAAGTAATATTGTTAAGAAAATATTGTTAGCTAGAAGTTTCGTTTTGAACCCAAATTTATTGGTAATAGATGAATTCTTCCACAATGTGCAATCCCAAGATAAGATTGATTTGCTTCATAACTTATTTAAAGGCGATTATGCCATGTTAATAGTAAGTACCATTCCACAAATAATGGAACGATGTGATAAGGTAATTGTGATGCAGGATGGCGCAATTATTGATCAAGGTACTTATGCCGAATTAGAGATTAGAAAGTCGCTACCTTTTGCTTAATTAATTAACTATGCTCTACAAAGAAGATAACAAGTTTTATACAGATTCTTTATATACAATGCGTTTGGTGAATACACCGCGTAAATATACCACCATTAGAAATTGGTTAATAGGCACCTTTTTATTTTTACTGTTATGTTTGTTTTTGCCTTGGCAACAAAGTGTTCAAGGTAAAGGTAAAGTAATACCCTTAAGGCCCCAAGATAGGCCGCAAGTTATACCCTCAATCATAGCTGGAAGAATAGACAGGTGGTTGGTTCAAGAAGGACAATTTGTTAAAAGAGGAGATACTATTTGTGTAATTACAGAGGTAAAAGATAAGTTTTTTGACCCAAAATTAATCAATAGAACAAACGAGCAAATAGGTAACAAGCAAGATGCAATTATTGCCAAAAGAGAGAAAATTCAGGCCAATGAAAGGCAGGTAGTAGCCTTACAAGATGGTTTGAAGTTTAAGCTACAGCAATCACGCAATAAGGTTAAGCAAATGCGTTTTAAAGTTGCTGGAGAAAAGGCTGCGCTTGAATCGGCAAAAATTAATGCTAAGTTGGCCCAAGACCAATTTGAACGTTTAGATGCCTTGTTTAAGAAAGGACTTGCATCACTTACCGAATTGCAAAATAGAAATAGTAAAACACAGGAGGCTTTAGCTAAGATGGTTGAATCTGAGAATAAATATAACTCGGTTCAAAACGAATTGATTAATTCTGAAATAGAATTAAATTCTGTTGAGGCTGACTACATTGATAAAATTTCGAAAGCAGAATCTGCCATTAATGAAACTGTTGGAGAGTTATTTGAGAGTCAGGCTGAGGTTTCAAAGATGCAGGTTGAACTTTCAAACTTGGAGTTAAGATCAGGTTTCTATGTAATCAGAGCGCCTCAAAATGGATATATAGCCAAAGCCATGAAATCTGGTTTAGGGGAGTTAATTAAAGAAGGGGAAGATTTGGTAAGCATTGTACCCTCTGAGGCGCGCATGGCTGCAGAATTGTATGTTAGGGCTATGGATTTACCATTAATGGAAATTGGCGTTCCTGTGCGCATTCAATTTGATGGGTGGCCTGCCCTGGTTTTTTCTGGTTGGCCAAATGTAGGAGTTGGAACTTTCGGAGGTATTGTGCAAGCAGTTGATAGAGTTAATAGCAGCAATGGGCTGTTTAGGGTTCTGATAGTGCCTGATCCAAATGATGAAGGTTGGCCCGACTTGGTGAGAGCGGGTGGTGGTATTTATGGTTGGGCCATGCTAAAAAATGTACAAGTATGGTATGAGTTATGGCGTCAGTTTAATGGTTTTCCGCCCGATTTTATTAGATATTTATCAGGTAATGAAGTAAAGAAGAAATAGGCATGATCATTAAAAGAAACTGGACGTTTAGTTGCTTAAATATAATTGTTTTATTGATTTCATTTCCAGCATTTGCTCAGGATACTTCGCGCTTAATGTTCAATGATTTTTATGACCAAATCATCAAATACCACCCAATAGCAAAACAAGCATACTTATTGCCCGAAATGGCAAAAGCAGAGTTAAGAAGTGCGAGGGGAGCATTTGATCCGGT
>CANKQY010000054.1 GCA_947485745.1 Bacteroidota bacterium | reverse complement strand
TTTAAAATGTTTTAAGATTTATCTTAATTTGCAACAACCTTATTTCAAAACAACATGTTATTCAAACAAATTATAGGTCAGGATTTTTTAAAAGAAAAGCTAGTAAACATGGCCCAAACTGGCAGAATAAGCCATACCCAGCTATTTGTGGGGCCAGAGGGTAGTGGTAACTTAGCCTTGGCTCTGGCATTTGCCCAATATGTAAATTGTTTGCAACCATTGACAGAGGACAGCTGCGGACAATGTGCTAGCTGTGTGAAATTTCAAAAATTGGTTCACCCCGATTTACATTTTACTTACCCTACCATTTCACCTTACAAACAAAGTAAAGAATTAGCAGAAGATTGGCGCGAAGCTTTATTGAAAAATACTTACTTAAGCGACTTTGATTGGCTTCAAACCTTAGACAACAATGCCAATAAGCAAGGCAATATTACCCGCGAGGAGTGCCGAGAAATCATTAGCAAACTTGGTTTAACCAGTTATGAGGCCAAGTTTAAAACACAAATTATTTGGCAAGCAGAATACCTAGATACCGCAGGAAATATTTTATTAAAACTTTTGGAAGAACCTCCTTTGGGTACTCTTATTATTTTAGTTGCCTCAAATACCGAACGCGTTTTACCCACCATTTTATCTAGGGCTCAAACCATTAAAATCCCCAAACTAACTGATAGTGATATTGAATTGGCCTTGCAAAAAGACCACCAATGCACGCCACAAAAAGCCACAGATATAAGTAGATTGGCAGATGGTAACTACAATTTGGCTTTGTCGCTATTAGAAATTGAACACGATGGCTATTTTGAAACATTTAGCCAATGGATGCGATTTTGCTTTAGTGGTAAAGTGGATGAACTTCAGAAATGGGTGGATGAAATAAGCGGGTCGGGGCGAGAATATGTAAAAAACTTCTTAGGTTATACCTCTCAAATGATAAGAGCAGCTTTTATTTATAAGTACGGCGATAGGCAATTATTACGTGTAAATGAACAAGAATTGCAATTCTTGATAAAATTTTCGAGCTTTCTTTCTGCCGGCAATCTCAGTGAAATAACAACAAGTTTGGATGATGCAGTGTATTCAACAGAACGAAATGCCAATCTAAAAATCCTTTTTCTTAATCTTTCTCTGTATATTGGCAGACAATTGAAAAGCGCCCAAAAGGCTGCTTAACAATTCTATTAATTGTTAATGCAATATCGCATTAACATCATGGTTTAACTTTTATTATATAAAAAGTATATGGGTTGTAGTTCAGGAGGATGTAGCACTGGCGGTGGTTGCAGCGGAGGTTGCAGTACGGGCGGTTGCAATAAATTAAATACCTACGATTGGTTGGCAGAGATGGAGTTACCGCCTCATATTAAGCCTTTCGATATTGTGGAAGTGCGCTTTAAAGGCACGCGCAAGGAGTTTTATAGGAGCACTTTGGTAGATTTTTATGTAAATGAATATGTAGTAGTGGATGCCGAAAATGGCTACGACATAGGTAAAGTAGCTCTCAAAGGTGAATTGGTGAAACTTCAATTAAAGAAGTATAACCGAAGTGAAAATGATACCGATTTTAGAAAAATAGTGCGCAAAGCCAACGAGGCCGATATAGCTAAATTTAAAGAAAATCAAGAATTAGAAGTACCCACCATGTACAAGGCTAGAAGTATTTCTATGGAACTAGGCCTTAGCATGAAACTGAGCGACGTAGAATACCAAGGCGATAGAAGAAAAGCAACTTTTTATTATACTGCCGATGAACGCGTAGACTTTAGAGAACTGATTAAACGTTTAGCAGAAAGCTTCAAAGTAAGAATTGAAATGCGCCAAATTGGTTACCGCCAAGAGGCCGCAAGGCTTGGTGCCATTGGTAGCTGTGGCAGAGAATTGTGCTGTAGTACTTGGCTCACAGATTTTAAATTGGTGAACACCCAAGCTGCACGTTACCAAAATTTATCGCTGAACCCATTAAAATTAAGTGGCCAATGTGGTAAATTAAAATGCTGCCTAAACTATGAACTTGATTCGTATATGGAAGCGCTCAAAGATTTTCCACCAGATAATTATGTTACCCTACAATTCGAAGATAATATTGCATACAAATCTGTGAAAACAGATATCTTAAAACGGGTAATGTGGTTTGCCCCTCAAACAGAATTAGGTGGCGAATGGTTGAACTTGCCTGTTAAAAAGGTAAGAGAAATTTTAGACCTCAATAAAAAAGGAGAAAAACCACCTTTGCTATTGGAAGATAAAAAAACTGCGAAAATTGAGAAGGTAGAACTTGATTTTAAAAACGATATGGGCACTGGTAGCTTAACTAGGCTCGACGAAAGAGATCGCGATAAAAATAAAAACCAAAATAGGAATAAAAATAAAGCAAGATCCAATGCTGAAACTAGACCCCAAAATCAAGGTCCTAGGCCTAATAACAACAACAATCCTAAACCAGAAGGTAACCAGCAGCCAGGGTCAAACCCACCTCAATTGCCAAGACCAGAAAACAATAACAGAAACCAAGCACCAAGACCAAACCAAACCAATGGTCCTAGGCCGAATGGAGAGGCGGGTAACACAGGGAACCCTAATCAAAACCGCAGACCAAACCCAAATAGAAATAATAACAACAACAATAATCCCAATAGAAATCCAAAACCATAAATGAAAACTAATTGGACCTTTCCTACAATTATTTCAGTGGCATTTACTTTGTTTTTTATTACCTCTTGCGATGAAGCTAAGTTAATAGATGAAAACAAAGATTTACCTGCCCAAGAATGGTTTTACAAAAACAGGTTAGTATTTGATGTGAATATTGAGGATACCAATAAAACTTATAATATATTCTTAAACCTTAGAGTGGGCAATGATTATAAGTATAATAATTTTTTTGTATTGGTTCACCAAACTTCTCCATCACAAAACGTGACTAAGGAGCGCAAAGAAATTGTTTTGATAGATGAAAGCGGAAATTGGCTCGGTAAGGGTCTAGGCGATTTATATGATTATCAAGTGCCTATTTACCCACAATATAGGTTCAAAGAAAAGGGAATTTACCATTTTGAATTGGAGCAAAATATGCGCGAAGATACCTTAACACATCTCTACGCAGCAGGCATGCGCATTGAGGATTTTTCTAAAGCAAAGCAGTAATCAATTTCTATTTAAACCAACGTTGTGCCATGCGAATGGTATAATTACAAAAATCTGTTAAACCCAAATCGTACATCTCGTTGGCCAAGCTTTTGCCTTCTGCATCTAGCACCTCTTTGGTGAAATGCGATTCAAATATTTTTGCAGATACCATTGAGTCTTGGTTGCTAAAACTGATAAGTTTGTTTAAAATTTGCATGAGGTGAATGACAGGAGTTTTTCCTCCTTTACCGGTTGATACCCCAACAAAAGCAAAAACTTTGTTGTTAAATAAATCTTGAAAAGGCTTATTGGGCAAATAATGCAACATATTTAAAATCTCTGGGGTGGTGCTCCAATTATATTCTGGTGAAATAATTATAACCACATGTGCTTCGTCAATGGCTTGGATCAAACCGCTTTGAAAGGGTGTTAAAGCTGCAGCGTTCATGCCTCCTTGGGCCATTAATGGAATATCATAATGAATAAAATCTATGATATTTACTTGATGCGCATTGGACAAAACTCTTTGGATAGCCTTTGCTACCCTTATGGTATTATTATTGGTTCTGGCTGAACCCGAAATGACAGCTATTCTCATGTATGTTTTTTTTAAGATTGATACTTTCTAATAAAACGATACAAATTAAAATCTGAATTGTTTAAAGCAATTTTTAAGTCACTCTCTAGCAAGGGCAATTGAACATCGCGTGTGCGCATGGCCTTTATTAACAACAATGCTTTTTGTGCCAATAGATGAATTTTTTTATTGCCCTTATTTGGCAAAGTTTCGTGCTTTAAAATGGCATTGGCTAAATCTTCTATTCCCTCTTTATGAGAGGCCACTGTTTTTATAACTGGCGCCTCCCAATTTTCTTCTGCATATTGATGGGCAAGCATGTTTAAGTTCTTTTGAAAAGTTGCCGCCCCTGGCCTATCTGCCTTATTGAGCACAAAAATATCTGCAATTTCCATTACACCACTTTTGATAGTTTGTATATCATCTCCGGCTTCTGGCACTAAAACCAAAACTGTGGTATCTGCCAATGCAGCAATCTCTACTTCACTTTGCCCCACACCTACTGTTTCAATAATTACAAAATCAAATTGAGCTGCACGCAAGGCATCACAAACTTCAAATATCTTAGGAGCTAAACCTCCCAAACTGCCGCGGCTTGCCATACTTCTTATAAACAAGTTTGGGTTCAAAAAGTGTTCACTCATGCGCAACCTGTCACCCATTAAAGCACCTTGGTTAAAAGGAGAACTTGGATCAACCGCAATAATGGCAACTTTTTTATTTTGCTGTAACCAATATCCTGCAAGCGCATTTATGAGTGTGCTTTTGCCAGCTCCAGGCGGGCCAGTAATGCCAATTAATGGGGTATTGGCAATAGATAAATTAGCCAATTCATTTTCATAATTGGGTACATCATTTTCAATAGCAGAAATAAAGCGGGCCAGCGCTTTTCTATCTCCGGTTTGAACCAATGACGCTAACTCGGACATATTATTTAGCAAGAGATCTTATTTACCCTGTTAGCATGCCTGCCACCTTCAAAAGAAGTGGTTAAAAAAGTATGTACTATTTGTTGTGCCAACTCTAATGAAATAAAGCGAGCAGGCAGGCAAACAATGTTTGCATCATTGTGGGTTCTAGCTAATGAACTCAGTTCATTTTCCCAACAAATTGCAGCCCTAATTCCTTGGTGCTTATTGGCAGTCATGGCCACACCATTTGCGCTACCGCATATTAAAATTCCTAATTCAGTTTCTTTATTTTCTACCGAAAATGCCACCGGATGCGAGGTATCTGGATAATCCATGGAAGCGGTGCTATGGGTTCCAAAATCTGAAACCTCATGACCTTCTGCTGTAAGTGTTGCCTTAATTGCTTCTTTATAATCAAAGCCGGCGTGATCGCATCCTATTGCTATTTTCATGTCACGAAATTAGGTGTAGTATAGTTATAAAAAAAGTCCCCCGATCAAATGATGAACGGAGGACCCTTTTATTTAATATCCCTTTATTCTAGCTACAACCAGTTTGGGTACCGCAATTCAAGCACTTATAGCAAGCGCCGCTGCGGATGGTAATATGACCACAAGTTGGACATGCTGGGCTATCTCCCATGCGTTTATTCATTTCACTCACTTGATCCATTGGTGCTGCTTCTGGCATTGCCATAGCCATTGGTTTTAAGTCTAAATCTGCTTTTACCTCTGGTCTGTGAAAACCAATTGGTGCAGCACTAACAGGTGCTACTGAAGCCGCACTTGTAGGGGCAATAACTTCAACCTTAGAGTGATTTGTGGCAGGGTTTACCTTTTCTTTGTGTTGGTTAACTGCCAAATGACTGCGTTGAACATCATTTGGTGCAACTTGCACAAAGTCTTCTCTTCCCAAATATTCAAAGCCAATCATTCTAAACATGTAATCAATGATAGAAGTTGCATTTTTAATATTATCATGACCAGTTACCATACCTGCTGGCTCAAAGCGAGTGAAGGTAAACTTGTCTACGTATTCTTCTAGAGGCACACCATATTGTAAGCCTAATGAAACTGCTATAGAGAAACAGTTCATCAATGAACGAAGTGTGGCACCTTCTTTATGCAAATCAACAAATATTTCACCAATGGTTCCATCTTCATATTCGCCTGTGCGAACAAAAATGGTTTGGCCGCCAACAGTTGCTTTTTGGGTAAATCCACCACGTTTACCAGGCAATGCTTTGCGCGCAACTACGCCTGCTAACTTATGTTTAAATGCTGTATCATGTGTGCGATTAAGGATAGCTGTTGCGGCTTCCAATACTTGCTCAGGTGTTAGTTCACCAACTGGCTTGTAAGCATCTTCTCCTAAAATTTGCTCAACTGCATCTTGAATATCTTCGTCTTCCTTCACATCAGATTTGGTGCTCAAAGGCTGACTCAATTTACAACCATCGCGATACAGGGCGTTGGCTTTTAAACCTAGGCTCCAGCTTAAGTGGTAGCACTCTTTGATATCTTCTATAGTTGCTTCATTAGGCAAATTGATAGTTTTAGAAATAGCGCCACTTAAGAAAGGTTGTGCTGCAGCCATCATGCGAATATGACCTGTTGCAGCTATGTAACGTGTTCCTTTGTTACCACATTTGTTGGCACAATCAAAAACAGCTAAATGCTCCTCTTTCAATAATGGAGCACCTTCTAGCATCATGGTACCGCAGATATAATCGTTTGCCTCTTCTATTTCGCTGCGCGTAAATCCAAGTTTACGCAATAAATTAAAATTAGGGCTATTGTATTCTTCTGTTTTGAAACCTAAACGTTGCATGCAAGCCTCGCCTAAAGTCCATTGATTAAAAGCAAATCCAATTTCAAAAGCACCAGCGGCGGCTTTATCTAATTTCTCAATTTCTTCTGCAGTAAATCCTCTAAATTTAAGCGACTCCGGATTGATGTGTGGTGCACCTTTTAAAGTAGCAGAACCAGTGGCATAGTGAATGATTACATCAATTTCAGATTGGCTGTAGCCCATGTTTTTAAGCGCTGCAGGCACACATGTATTGATGATTTTAAAATAACCACCACCCGATAATTTCTTGAATTTTACCAGAGCAAAATCTGGCTCAATACCTGTGGTATCGCAATCCATCACTAGACCAATTGTTCCAGTTGGCGCAATTACTGTAGCTTGTGCATTTCTATAACCATATTGCTCACCCATTTGCACTGCAAGATCCCATGAATCGCAGGCTGCTTTTAACAAATAATCTGGGCAATATTTAGGATCAATACCGGCTGGGCGGATAGACAATCCTTCGTAAGCATCGGTAGCATTGTAAGCGGCATAACGGTGGTTACGCATTACACGTAACATGTGTGTTTTGTTTTCTTCGTATTTAGGGAAAGCTCCAAGGTACTTAGCCATTTCGGCCGAAGTTTGATAAGCTACACCATTTAATACTGCAGTTAAAGCACCACCAATGGCAAATGCTTTAGAACTATCGTAAGGAATTCCAGATACCATTAATACACTACCTAAATTAGCATAACCTAATCCAAGGGTGCGGTATTCATAGCTCCGTTGGGCAACTTCTTTTGAGGGGAATTGCGCCATCAGTACAGAAATTTCTAGAACCATTGTCCAAAGTCTACAAGCATACTCGTAAGCTTTTACATCAAACTCAAGTGTATCTACATTGAAGAAACGCATGAGGTTTAAACTAGCTAAGTTACAAGCAGTATTATCTAAGAACATATATTCACTGCAAGGGTTAGAAGCGTTAATTCTTCCTCCTTCAGGGCAAGTATGCCATTCGTTGATGGTTGTATCGTATTGCACACCAGGATCGGCACAGGCCCAAGCTGCATCTGCAATCATATCCCACATATCTTCTGCCGAAACAGAACTCATCACGCGGCCATCAGTACGCGCTCTTAAATCCCAATCAGCACCTTTTTCCAATGCTATAAAGAACTCATGAGGAATACGTACAGAGTTATTACTATTTTGACCAGAAACGGTAGCATAAGCTTCACCTTCATAATCGCTAGGATAGCCAGCAGCGATTAAAGCAGCTACTTTCTTTTCCTCATTTTTCTTCCAATTGATAAATTCTATTATTTCTGGGTGATCCAAATCCAAGCAAACCATTTTAGCTGCTCTGCGAGTAGTTCCACCAGATTTAATGGCACCAGCTGCACGATCCCCTATTTTTAAGAAACTCATTAAGCCAGAAGAAGTACCTCCACCAGAAAGTTTTTCTTTGGCGCCGCGAATTTGAGAAAAGTTGGTACCTACACCCGAACCATATTTAAAAATACGTGCCTCACGTACCCATAAATCCATGATACCACCATCATTCACTAAATCGTCGGAAACCGATAAAATGAAACAAGCATGAGGCTGAGGACGCTCGTATGCTGAAGTAGATTTCTCTAATTCTCCTGTTTTAGGATTCACAAAATAATGTCCTTGTGGGCCACCAGTAATTCCATAAGAACTATGCAGGCCAGTATTGAACCATTGTGGCGAATTTGGAGCAGCATATTGTCCAACAATCATGAAGGCCATTTCATCATAGAAAACTTGGGCGTCTTCTTTGCTATCAAAATAACCATAGTCTTCACCCCATTTCATCCAACAATGAGCCATTCTATGGGCAACTTGTTTGATACTGGTTTCTCTTCCGGTTGTTCCATCTGCATGAGGTACACCCGCCTTGCGGAAATATTTTTGAGCCAAAACGTCTGTGGCAACTTGGCTCCAGAAATTTGGTACTTCCACATTGTTCATTTCAAAAACCACACTGCCATTTGGGTTTTTAATGATTGATGTGCGGTAGTCATAAGTAAACATGTCGTATGCACTTACTCCTTCTTTGGTAAAATGGCGCTCAATCCGGAGGCCTTTTTGTTCGTTGTTCTTTTTACTGCGGGTCATGGTGGTTATCAAGTATTTTTTTTTCTATATAATTATTTATTGGGGTTTGACTTCGCTTTTAATGCATTTCAAAAATTAACTTGGCGTTAAGTTAATTTTATCAATTTCTTCACCTCAGGCTTATCAACTCTGTTTTATTGTTTCTCTCTTAAAAATACCTCTCAAAAAATTGGGGGGGTTTTAATCCAAAAGTCTACTATCTGAAACGTTATTACAAAAATCAATTTCAACATCACTCCCTGTTGATTTCTTTTTTACCTTGTTAGTGCTATGATTCGGGTGTTCATAACAATAGTTATTCACAGAACACCCCTTGGTACTTGTGGTTTTGCGGGAATTAACAATTTCTTAACTATCAATAGGTTGTATTCTAATGAATACACTTTGACAAATTTTAGGAACGGGCTAATTTTTTTACTTGCAATTATCAAAAAAAATGTTGATTGCAAATCTGTTTGGACTAAAAGGAAGTTTTTTGATTAAAAAGGCTTTTATTTGCTAAATACAATTTTTTGACCCCAGTGAAGACTAGCTTTTATACTACATTAATAGATCAAACCCAAAAGGGCATTAAGCAGCTTGCGGTGTTGATTGATCCAGATAGTCTGCACACAGAAGAGGCCCTGCTTTCCCTTATTCATTTATGTAATGAACAGCAAGTTGATTTAATATTGGTTGGAGGAAGCTTAATCACCAATGGTTTTTGGGACCGCTGCATAGAGTTGATTAAAGCAAATACTAAAATACCTTTGGTATTATTTCCTGGCAACATTATGCAAACACACAAAGCCGCAGATGCTATCCTTTTCTTGAGCATGATTAGCGGTAGAAACCCAGATTTGTTAATAGGAAAACATGTATTGGCCGCGCCATTACTTAAAAAATCTGGTATCGAAGTTATCCCTACTGGTTATATGATTGTAGATGGTGGTAATATTACTAGCGTCATGTACATGAGTAACACAACGCCATTGCCTTCCGATAAAAACAATATTGCGTCCTGCACAGCCCTTGCTGGCGAGATGTTAGGCTTAAAGGTTATTTATATGGATGCTGGTAGTGGTGCTAAAAACCCAATTTCTGCCTCCATGATCGCAGAAGTTAAATCACAAATAAATGGTCCGCTCTTTATTGGTGGCGGAATAAGAACGTCACAACAAGCCATTGATGCTTGTAATGCCGGTGCAGATATTGTGGTGGTTGGAAATGCTATTGAAAAAGACCCTAATTTGGTAGGTATTTTGGTAAAAGCAGTACATCAGTTAAATGCCTAGTTTTTTAGGTTCAAAAACCTTTTCTTTATTTATTAGTTATTGTAAACATGGCCATTAAAAATATTATTTTTGATTTAGGTGGAGTTGTTTTAAACCTAGACCAAGAAAAAACCCTCAGAGCTTTTAAAAGGTTGGGTGCAAACCTAGAAGAGTTAAACCTTGAAAATTCAATCTTTTTGGATTTCGAAACAGGAAAGGTGGATGAGGACTACTTTCTTCAGAGCATTTTTACACTTTTAAAAGGAAATGCCAGCAAAGAACAAATTACACAAGCTTGGAATAGCATGTTATTAGAATTGCCAGCGCATAGGGTCGAAATCATTAAACAACTCAAATCAAAATACAGACTATTTTTATTAAGTAATACCAATATCATTCATATCAAGGCTGTATTTGAAGAGCACGGCAAAACTATTTTTGAAGAACTATTCGAAAAAATTTACCTATCGCATGAAATTGGTATACGCAAACCAGATATTGCTTGCTATGAATATGTTTTAAGAGATGCCAATCTTAAAGGCTCTGAAACAGTTTTTGTGGATGATAATAGGATGAACATAAAGGGAGCTGAAAGTGCGGGAATCAATACTATTTGGGCCAAAGAACCTGTTGATTTGTGGTTTATTGATACACTTAGAAAAACAGATGTACTAAAGGTGAACTAACCTAAACTCAAGCTTTTTTACCAAAGATCCATACGACTCCTCTAGGTTGGCAGCAACCCTACTCACATCCAAAAATTCTTGAAAGAGGTCGATTAATAAGATATCGAAAACCGAACTTTCTACAAACTTAATTTCTTTTCCAAAGCCGCAAACACAAAGGGCATTGGTTTTGCGCAGGAAACGTTTTATATGGCGAATATCTGTATTGAGTGTTTGGCAACTACCAAAATGAATGATCCTATTTTTACAAGAATCGCCTAACATCTCTGCCAATTCATCTAATGTTACAGGTTTTTTATCAATAAGAATTTGCTGTGGTTTTCCATGGAATGCTAAATACAAAATAGAGTATCGCTGGTACCTTTTTAATTGCCATTGTTTAAGATAATAGGCCAAATTTTCGCGCGTACCACAATGCCTATGAATAAAGTTGATATTCCTATTTTGCTTTAAAAATAACAAAGCTGCCTCAATACTGGTTTGCTTGGTTAAATTCCTACTCCAATCACCTTCGAGGCAAAAAACTTCCTTCTGATATTCCTTGGCTATTTTCATTTTTTGGTTCGAACCAAAACTAAATTACTACTAGTTGCAAGGTAGGGATTTAAAAGCGAAACAATCCCAATTTCGTTTATTAAAAAAACACAAACTTGAACCTTACCCAAACAAAAACTGCAACATCTCTTCTAATTTAGCTACTTCCATTATTTTTAAGCCAATTTTAGCCTTTGGCAGTTTGTTGAATTTCGACAAGTAAACAGTTTTAAATCCTAATTTTTCGGCTTCGGAGATGCGTTGCTCTATTCTGCTTACTGCCCTAATTTCTCCGCTTAATCCCAACTCTCCCACAAAACAAATTTTATTGTCTATTGGCACATTTTCATAGCTCGAAACAATGGAGGCAACAATACTTAAATCGATACCCGGGTCTTCTACTCTTAAACCTCCAGCAATGTTTACAAACACATCTTGCATGCCCATTCGTAAGCCGCACTTCTTTTCTAAAATGGCCAGCAACATGTTTAATCTTTTGCCGTCATAACCATTCGAATTTCTCTGGGGAGTGCCATATACAGCAGCACTTACAAGCGCTTGTGTTTCTATGAGCAACGGGCGCATGCCTTCTAAAGTTGCTGCAATAGAAACTCCACTCAATGCTTCATCTCTCTGCGAAATCAATATCTCTGAAGGATTACTCACCTCGCGTAAGCCGCCACTTTGCATTTCATAAATGCCAATTTCATTGGTTGATCCAAACCTGTTTTTGGTACTGCGCAAAATACGGTAAACATGATGTCTATCTCCCTCAAATTGCAATACCGTATCAACCATGTGCTCTAGCAATTTTGGTCCTGCCAATGTGCCATCTTTAGTGATGTGCCCAATTAAAAAAACGGGTGTACCTGTTTCTTTGGCAAACCTAATCATATCGCTAGCGGTTTCTTTTATTTGAGAGATACTGCCAGGGGTGCTATCTATGATATCCGATTGCAGGGTTTGAATAGAATCTACCACCACCAAATCTGGTTGCAATTCTTTGAAGGCTTTTCCAATTCTTTGGGTAGAAGTTTCTGTAAACAAAAAACAATCAGGATTCGCAAAAGGAATGCGATCGGCACGCATTTTAATTTGAGTTTCACTTTCTTCACCACTAATATAAAGTACTTTCATGCCCCTAAATTGTAAGGCAACTTGTAACAATAAAGTAGATTTACCAATTCCTGGTTCTCCGCCAATTAAAACAACACTTCCGGGAACAATGCCGCCGCCTAAAACGCGCGATAATTCTTGATCTTGAATAGGAATACGGTATTCATTACCATTTTGCACCTCATTGATTAAAATAGGTTTGCGAGAAGTAACAATCCCTTCCTTTTTCCAAGTGCTTTTAAAGTCTTCCTTTTCTTTGTGAACTACTTCCTCAACATAGGTGTTCCATTCGCCGCAAGCAGCGCATTTACCAACCCATTTAGCGGAAGAAGCGCCGCAATTTTTACAAAAAAAAGTTGAATGCGTTTTTGCCATTTTCAAATATCTATTATTTGGCTAATATAAATCAGTTAAAGGGGAATAAAAAAACGGGATAAAATGCTTTATTTGCGATCACGTGAGTGAACTAGAAGAAATTAAAGCTCCAATAGCCAAAGAACTAGATTTGTTTGAAACCAAATTTAGGGAAGCCATGAAAAGTAGTGTGCCACTTTTGGATACAATTATGTCGTACATAATTAAACGAAAGGGCAAGCAAATAAGGCCAATTTTTGTTTTTTTTAGCGCTAAGCTTTTCAATGGAGTTTCAGAAACCACTCACAGGGGAGCAAGCCTTGTAGAGCTCTTACATACTGCCACTTTGGTGCATGATGATGTGGTAGATGATAGCGATGAGCGCAGAGGTTTTTTTTCAATTAATGCCCTCTGGAAAAATAAAATTGCCGTTTTGGTGGGCGATTATTTATTGAGTCGCGGACTCTTACTTTCGGTTCAAAACAAAGATTATAATTTGCTAGAAATAGTGAGCAATGCGGTAAAAGAAATGAGCGAAGGAGAATTGCTGCAAATAGAAAAAACGCGTAACCTAAATTTATCAGAGGAAGTGTATTACGATATTATCCGTAAAAAAACAGCCTCTTTAATTGCTTCTTGTTGTGCAATTGGCGCTGCTTCTGCAGGCGCTACCCAAGAGCAAATTGAACAAATGCGTTTGTTTGGCGAAAAAATTGGCATGGCTTTTCAAATGAAAGATGACTTGATGGATTATGGCGATGAAGATATTGGCAAACCTCGTGGCATAGATTTAAAAGAAAAGAAACTCACTTTACCAATTATCTATACCTTAAATCAAGCTGAACCTGCTGTTAAAAGGAAAATAATCAATACCATTAAAAACCACCACAATAACAAAAGTAAGGTGGCCGAGGTAGTTGATTATGTAAACGCACACAATGGCATTGCCTATACCAAACAAACCATGAATAAGTTTAAAGAAGAGGCACTAGCTATTATAGATAAATTGCCAGAATCTGAAGTAAAACCTAATGTTCGCAGGTTAGTTGAATTTATTATTGATAGAAATCATTAAGAAGTTATAACATAATGGCACCAAAGAATATTTACTTCCTTGGTGCCATTTTCATTTTATTCCTTGGTGAACCTACTTGTAAATTTACGCTCGCCAATTTTTACTTGAACAACATACAATCCTGGTGAAAGAGATTCTATATTTATCTCCTTACTTTGGCTATTGGTATTAAAATTTCCTTGAATATGGATAAGGGTTTGACCCAATAAATTAATTACCTGAACATCCATTGATTCATTGCTAAGCTTATCATTATTAATCTGTAAAAAGCTGGAGGCGGGATTTGGATAAATAGAAATACCCAAACTATTGCTAACCTTGCTGAGCGAAGTACTCACCAAATTTACAGAAAGTGATTTTTTATCTCCTGCACAACCTCCAGAAGAAGTTTCTTGAACATTAACAACTGCAGAAACTCCTGTACCCATTTTTAAACTAACATCTTTGGTTCCTGCACCTGTTAAAATAGCTGCACCTACTGGTGTCCAAGTAAAAATAGACCCCGCTAAGCCCGGAACTATGGAGAATGCTGCCGTGTCTCCTTTTATGGCCCAAGTTGTTCCCATGATTGGCGATGTATTAGGTTTCATTAATTTATTAATCACCAAAGAATCAGAAAAGCTAAAACAAACTTTATCATTAATGCTAACTTTAAATTTTCCTGCATCGTTATAATTTAATGTTTTTGCTGTGGCTCCTTTAAACAATGTATCATTGATATACCATTGGTTATTGATAGCTGAACTTGAGGTTAAATTGAAAGCTCCCCCTTCACAAAAGTTGTTGCCAGAAAGATCTTTGGTAATAATAGGCACTGCCGGACTAATCCCTGTTTGAATAAATAAGGTTGGCGAGCTAGCTGTGCAGCCAGCTGATCCTAATAATTTAATATAAAATTTGGCCTCATCTTTAACTTTAAAACTTGTAAGTGAAGTAGAATAAACCAAGTTATCTTTATACCAAATATAGCCCGTTGTAGCATCCGTACTCAATATTGTACTATCTCCATTACATAGGTTCAAACCGTTACTAGAAGTGATACTTGGCGCAACTGGTGAAGGTAAAACATTGATATAGCCAACCCTAGTAATACTGTCTTTTCCATTAATATTACTTACGGCTAAAGCAATGGTTTTAGTACCAGGTGTAAGGAATTTTACTTTGGGGTTTCTGATGTTCGCGGTTAAGGTATCTGCATCTGTAAAATACCAATTCCATTTGTCGGGTTTGTTTAAACTCGAATCTAATAGTTGTAGCTCATCACCTACACAAATCGTTTTTAAAATTGAGTAAAAATTTGCCACAGGGGCATTAGGTGTTGCGGTAATTTTAACATTGTCGATATACATGATATTGCCACCAGCAGATTTTTGTTCGAACCTAATTTTTACATTGTGAAAACCAACATTAGGAGTTAAGTTTAAAGTAATACAACTTGCGCCAACACCACCACCACACCAATCAGCAGCTTTGCTTGGTATGAACCTATTAGAACTTGCAAAATTCGTATCTAAGGCTGTGGCAAAATTACCTTTTCCATTTTCACCAAATCCTGCAATTTTTGTATAGGAGGTACCACAATTTGTACTAATATAAATAATCAATGAATCTGAAGCTGTTTTATCATACCTGGTGTAAGCATGTTGAAACTCCAACAAGGCGTTTTGATAACCCCTTAAATCTAATACAGGAGACACCAATCTATCTAAATAATTAATGGTTGGATAATCAAAATTATTGATTCCGTAAGCAGTATTTCCTGGCGTAGTTCCTGCTACATTATACAATCTCCAAGTGCTATCGTTGTTAGGATTTTCAATGCTCCAAAAATTCTTGGTCAATGAATTAGGTTCAAAGGTTTCATTCAATGGCAAGGTCATTCCTCCTACTGTTATATAATCATCTTTATAAACAGAATCGTAACCCGTGGCCGAACTGATTCTTAAAGCAACTGGATAAACACCAGGTGTGGCATAAGTAATGCTTGGGTTCAAGGCTGTGCTAGTTGCTGGTGTTCCACCTGGGAAATACCACATTCTGCTGGTTGCTCCAGACGATTGATCTGTAAATATGGTAGCTTTTGCTGCACAAATTACTTGGTTAACAGTTGTAAATGCAGCCGATGGTTTTGGTGTTATCCCAGATATGATTAAAGCATAATCTTGTGTACTACCAACCAAAGAACCTTTCTTACTTATGGTAACGGTATAAGTGCCTGCAGTTGGCAGAGCAATATGAACTTGCTCTACATTGTCCAATGTATTATCGCCAGTTGTAGCTGCTGCAGAAGGGTTGGTTCGGTTCAAAACGTAAGGTGTAAAAATTTGGTTATCTGAGTTTCTTTTTACCCTAATATCTAAATCATTTACCAACATTTTTGTACTAGGATTCAATGATGGGATTGGCGCTGAATTTGGTCTATCTGTCCAGCAAATAGTTGCACGTAAAGGGGAAGTTCCATCAGAGAAAAATGTATAGTTATAAGTACTAATATTATTTAAGGTATTTTGTAAAATGATGTTTTTAGAAGTATCGGAAATGGTGCTCACTGCTTTTGCCGTATTCATTAACCCCCAACCAAAAGTATAGTCTGGACCCTCAGAAGTGCCAGCCTCATCTGCTGTGTGAATGATTAAACCTTTGAGGGTGGAGGCCCGCATAAAATTACCTTTTAGGTTATTATAATGTTGTTGAACCAACAATGCCGAACCACTTGCATTTGGTGTTGCCATTGAAGTTCCATTTAAAGTACTGTAGGCAGTATTTGAGGTGGAGATTGAGGAATAAACAGAAACGCCATTGGCCACCACATCTGGTTTAATTCTGCCATCATCTGTTGGTCCCCACCCACTAAAGCTACTCATCACAACATTATTGGCATTTTGCCAACCGGTGGTAATTTTATTTACAGCTCCAACCGTTAAAACATTTTTAGCATTTCCTGGACCGCCACTGATACAATTATAAGGGCCTACAATACTTGGCGGATTGTTATTGTTTCCCAATACCCAATTTCCGTTTAAATCTCTAATATAAAAACTAGATGGAATAGTTCCAGGCTCACCTCTATCGTTTCCTGCCGCAACAAAAGGTAAATAATTAGGATAATTTAAAATGATTTGATCCCATTGTGCACTGATATTATCATAAAATCCGTACTTATAATCTTGGGTGGTACTAACACTTGGATCACCCCAAAACTCCCATCTTGCAGCGCTACTATTATATTGCCAACCAGAAATTTGAGAATAAGAATGATTTGAAACCAAAAGGCCTGCCCCTGCAGCTGAACTCATTTCTGAATTATCATTGTTCCAATCATGACATTTTATAGGCGCTTGGAAGCTCATACCTTTTGCATTTGCAACAACGCCACCAGCGCTCATAGTACCCGCCACATGCGTAGCATGATCACTCAAAGTACTAGCACCATCAGTTTGAGTAGCTCTACTTTGAAATTCTTGGTGAGAAACCCTAACGGCACCACCATCCCAGATGCCCATTCTGTTAATCATGCCAGCTCCTGAGAGGTTCAATCCCAATGAACCTGCAGGCCAAACTTTATTGGTAGATATTGTTTTTGCAGCGTCTAAATTATTGCTGGTTTGCACATAAATTGGCATTCCTGTTGGAGAAATACCAACCATTTCGCGGATAGTACCATTGGCAAACTCAACCCTAGCGGGGTAATTCAAAGTAGCGGCCTTTTCAACCAAAACTTTTTGTTGAATGGAAAAATTCTCTTTAAAAATTAACTCAAGTTCTGCCGAATTTTTTGCAGACAAGGGATCTCTTAATTGTTGGGCAAAAGTTACTTGGGTAAAAAGCAACAAGACGATTATTTGTAAACTATTTTTATACATACTTCTTAATTTTTTACGTTATTAGAATGGGCTACTTCGCCAATTAAATTCGAATTCACAGTTACTTTTTGATTGTTATTGTAGATATCACCAACATAAATCAATTCATATTTTCCATCAGCTAAACAATTGATGCGCAAGGTTCCCTTTGATTTTTCGGTGCTAACAAAAGTTTTGTTTAAACGATTATCAATGAGCACTGCTTTGAATTGATTCTGCTTGAGCAAAGATGCACATTTTAAGTTTTTTGAAGAGATTCCGGTTATTTCAAACAAATATCCATTTGTAGAAGCTAAGGCAATATTTATTTTGCCATTTACCGCATCAAAATTACTCTGTTGGCGGTATTCAAACTTGCGCATTTGAGCAGCATTGCGCACTTTAAGGTTTACTTGCTCTCTTTGGGCAAACAAGCAGATTGGCAAAAAGCCAAAAATAATAAATAATTGATGCTTCAAACTCATGGTAAAGGCCTATTAATTTAACTATTTGTTTCAAATTTAGGCTAAATCAACTAAAAGCCAATTTCATTATTTAATATTGAGTAGTTACTTTGCATAAAAATTAAACCGTGATTAAGCATATTCCCAATACTATTACCGCCGCAAATCTATTTCTGGGTTGCCTTTCAATTGTTGCAACATTTGACGGAAACCTGACTGAAGCCTCTTATTTTATTATGGCTGCGGCTATATTAGATTTCTTTGATGGATTTGCAGCACGCTTATTAAATGTGCAAAGCGAAATAGGCAAGCAATTAGATTCCTTAGCTGATGTGGTGAGTTTTGGTGTGGCTCCTGGATTTATTTTTTATGCCATATCTCAAGACCACTTGGTTTTTAACTATTCCTTTTTGCAATTTGTTCCACTAATGGTTATTTGCAGCTATTTACCTTACCTGATAGCCATATTTTCAGCAGTTAGATTGGCTAAATTTAATATAGATATTCGTCAAACCGACTCATTTATTGGTGTGCCAACGCCTGCCAATGCCCTATTTATTTGCAGTATCCCATTTGTGCTAGAAAACGGGCCATTTTTTGCGCAGGATATTTATACTTCGGTAGGTTTTTTACTTTTATTTCCAATC
>CANKQY010000053.1 GCA_947485745.1 Bacteroidota bacterium | reverse complement strand
CCAGCTTCTAATTCTTCTGATGTTAATACGGCATCTGAAGAAGAAAGTGGCTCAAGAATTAAATCTGCCACCTCTAAGCCAGCACGGTCAACGCTCTTGTATATATTTTTGATAGCATCAACATTACCGGTGATGATATGAAAATTAGAACTCAAACGAATGCCCGACATGCCAATTGGATCATACACATCGCCAATATCATCTACGGTATATTCTTGCGGCAATACATGTATAATTTCATCGCCTGGAGCCAAGGCCAATTTGTAAGTATCTTTAATTAAATTGGCAACATCTTGTTTACTAATTTCTTCATCTTTGTTATTAGCCAAGCTAATGCTGTTGCGATGTTGGGCACTTTTAATATGCTGGCCAGCAATACCAACATGAACGGTTTGTATCACCAACTGAATATTGTTTTTTAACAAAGATTGTTTGGCTTTTTCAATTGCCTCATTGATAGCCTTAACAGTTTTTTCAATATTCCTTACCTCACCCCTAATCACACCAAGACTCTCGGCCTTGCCCATGCCAAGTACCTCAATTTTGCCATGCTCATTGCGGCGACCAACGATAGCACATACCTTGGTGGTGCCAATATCTAATCCTACAATAACTTTAGATTCTGCCGACATTATTTTAATTTTTACTTTTTACAAATTACCTGACCTTCAAAGCGGACGTCTATGCTTTTGTATTTGCTCCAACCAATTCGGTTCAAACCTTCTTGATAGAAAACCAATAGCTTTTTAAACTTTTTATCCGCATCACTGGCATCCCCAAAAATGATATACCTACTGCCCATTTTGGGCACAAGTATCAATTCATTATCGGCTCTAACAAATATCTGCTCAATTAGTGCCTTGTAGAACGGATGTTTATCAACATATGAGGCTATAGTGTATAGTTGATTTCCTACAAAAGAGTACACTGAGTCTCCCTTTTCAAAACGCTCAAAAATATTCCCATTTGCTAAAGGCACCCTAGAGGTAAAGTGCTCAGACAAAGGAATTTTAAATCCGTATTGATCCAAATAATACTGGGTACCATCGTAGCGCATCACTCGTAAAATTGGCCTTCTCTGCTCAATTCTAATATTTAAGGTCCCATCCATTTCCGAATAAATATCGGCCGATTCAATGAACTGTTGCTGCTGTAAAGCATGCTCCAATTTGCCCACATTTATCTCTCCCATTTTTAAACCCAAGAGCTTTTGTTCTTTGGGAAGAGCCTTCCTAATAATCTCCAAAACACGTTGGCGGTTATAAAAGTGTAAATCGATGGGATAAATGGACACGAAAACTTTTTTGCATTTCATTTCATCGGCTTGCTTATTAGAGAAAGCCAAAACAATTACCACAAAAGAAAGCATGGTGGTCCAAAGCAATAAGACGGCAATCTTACGCAAGGCTATTTTCCAATTCTGCTTATTTAATTTCATTTATTGCAAACCTTTTTTTATTGGCAATACCAAAGCATCAATATCGCCTGCTCCTAAAGTTAAAAACAATTTGGGTTTTAAATCAGTTACGGCTTGAACCAAAGCATCTTTTGAAATCAATTCTTTTTGTGGAGAGCTAATATTTGCTAGTAACATGGCCGATGATACCCCCTCTATTGGCAATTCCCTGGCTGGATAAATATCCAATAAAAACAAATGATCAACCATAGAAAGTGAACTAGCAAAACCCTCAGCAAAATCTCTGGTTCGAGAAAACAAATGAGGTTGAAAAGCTGCCACCAATTTATGATTTGGATACATTCTTTTTACCGAACTCAAAATGGCCCTTAGCTCTTCGGGATGATGCGCATAGTCGTCGATAAAAATACAATTAGGCTCCTTGATAATATACTCAAATCTTCTTTTTACCCCTCTAAAACTACGCAAACCATCTCTTAATTCTGCTTCGCTCACCCCTGCCAATATTGCTACAGCACAAGCTGCTACTGCATTTTCAACATTATGCATACCAGGAATTCCCAAATCAAGTTCGTTTATAATTCTGCCTTCTAGGTTCAAATCGAATATATGTTCTGCCTCATTGACTCTAATATTAAATGCATGAATTTGAGCAGCAGGATCTAGCCCATAAGTTTTATAATTGATAGCTAAATTGCTTATTATATCTAAACCATATTTTACAAACAAAGTGCCACCTTCAACTAACCTATTGGCATAAGCTAAAAAAGATTCTTGCATCACATTATGATCACCATAAATATCTAAGTGATCTGCATCTGTTGAGGTAATTACAGAATAATAAGGGAATAATGTTAAAAAAGAACGGTCAAATTCATCGGCTTCTACAACAGTATATTGTTCAGATTCAGGCAAAGAACCTGCCTGTGGATGTAACAATAAATTAGTTTGGTAATTAGAGGAAATACCCCCTAAAAAAGCATTACAATGGATAGAACTAGCAGCCAAAATATGTGCTAATAAAGTTGAGGTAGTAGTTTTGCCATGCGTACCCGCAACACCAATAGTTTTGTATGCCTTACTCAATAAACCCAATACTTCAGAACGCTTTTGAATGGTAAAATTATTTTGCTTCAACCAATTCCATTCTAAATGATCTTTAGGAATTGCTGGGGTTAAAACCACAAGGGTATTTGCTTGAACCAAATTCAACGATTTCAGATAATCCAAATCATCCATATAATGAATTTGCATCCCTTCGTCACTTAATTTTTGTGTAAGAGGCGTCATTGTTTTATCGTACCCTAAAACCTTAATACCAATATGAGTAAAGTACCTAGCAATAGCACTCATTCCAATACCACCTATTCCTAAAAAATAAGCTATTTTAATGTCTTTTAAGTTCATGGTTATTTCATTAAGACTAATAATTCATCCACAATTCTTTCTGCAGCATCTGTGATAGCCAATGCTTTAATATTTGCACTCAATTGCTTTTGCTTTGCGCCATCTACTAATAAACCCAGCACGGCTGGAACCAACTCTTCTTTTGCAACCGAATCCATAATAAATAATGCTGCATCCTTTTCAACCAATGCCATTGCATTTTTTGTTTGATGGTCTTCACTTACATTGGGAGAAGGAACTAATATGGTAGGTTTTCCAACAATAGCTAATTCGGCAATTGATAGAGCACCTGCTCTAGAAATAACTATATCGGCAGCGGCATAAGCTAAATCCATTTCATAAATAAATGGTGCTACTTTTAAACAAAAACCTGCATCTTGATCAGCTGCTTTCTGGCTTTGAAATAATTTTCCGGTTTGCCAAATCACATTTATTTCCGCCATGTTTAGCAATTCTAAGTCTTTTTCAATACTTTGATTAATGGTTCTGGCACCAAGGCTACCTCCAATAATTAATACTGTTTTTCTATTGGGGTTCAAACCAAAAAAATGAATGGCTGCATCTCTTTTATCGCCTGATTGAAGTATATCTAAGCGAACTGGATTACCTGTTTTAACAATTCTATTGAAAGGAAAAAATCGTTCCATTTTATCGTAGGCAACCCCAATTTTATTAACCCTATTCTTCAATATTTTATTGGTAATACCCGCATAAGAATTTTGCTCGTGAATCATGGAAGGAATGCCTTTTAAAGTGGCAGCATACATCATGGCACCACTGGCATAACCACCAAAACCAATAGCTAAATCTGGTTTGAACCTATTGATAATACCAATTGATTTAATAACACTATGGATAACCTTAATTGGAAAAAGTAAATTTTTTGCACTCAAACTTCTTTGCAAACCACTGATCCATAAACCTTCGATGGCATAACCTGCCTTAGGCACTTTTTCCATTTCCATTCTATCGCTGGCACCTACAAATAGAAATTCAACTTGATTGTTCAATCTTTTTTGCAAAGTTTGGGCTACGGCTATTGCCGGATAAATATGGCCACCTGTGCCACCACCACTAATAATTACTTTTAATTTCAATTGAGGCATACTGTTAAAATCAAGCTGCTATTGCGTTCTCGGTAATTTTATTTTCAGGCTCATTGGGTTCATCAATTTCTACATACCTGCTTACACTCATGATTAACCCAAAAGCAAAACTTGTGATAATAATGGAGGTTCCTCCTTTACTCACCAGTGGCAAAGTTAACCCTGTATTGGGCACCAAATTAACTGCAATGGCCATGTTAATTAAGGCTTGCATTACTAGGGCAAATGATAGTCCAACTGCCAATAAAGCACCAAATGCCTTAGGGCTTTTAAAAACTATTCGAAAAGCTCTATACATAAAGAGTAAGTATAAACTCATCATAAACAAAGCTCCAAATAAGCCGTATTCTTCTACTATAATAGCAAAAATAAAATCGGCATATGCTTGAGGTAAAAAGTTGCGCTCTATACTTCCTCCGGGTCCCATGCCTGTTAAGCCACCTTTAGCAATAGCTATCTTGGCATGGTCGTTTTGAAATGTTTCATCGGGGTCGTCGGATGGCTTATTGAAATTTTCTATGCGGTGCTTCCAAGTTAATGCACGTCCAAAATTCTTTAAATATTTATCAGGAGTATTCAGTCCTACAACAATTGCTATGATTAACAAAATTAATGTTGGTGTACCAATATAAGCAATATGTTTAATACTTACCCTACCCATAAACATGATAACCATGCAGGTACTAAATAAAACTAAAGCCGTAGATAAGTTAGATGGGGCAATGAGTAAACAAGTTATAGCAACATGAATAAGAATAGGCATAAATCCCTTTTTAAAATCTTTGATATCTTCTTGCCGCAATGCCAGTTCACGCGCTACAAAAAGTATGAGTGCAACTTTGGCAATATCGGATGTTTGAAAACTCAAGCCAATAAATGGAATCTTCAACCAGCGTTGCGCATCGTTAACCGTTGAACCAAATAACAAGGTTAAGATGAGCAACAGGTATGAAGAAAATAGGATGAGTTTAGAAACCTTTAAATAGTATTTATAATGAATGCTATGAGTAATTAACATAGCAAAAAAACCAACTAGCAAAAAGGCAATTTGCTGAAACAAATAAACCTCAGTTCTACCTCCTTGCTTTTGGTACGACAAGGCTCCTGTTGAGCTATACACAGCAAAAAGCCCCCAAATGGAAAGCACCAGAATAATGCTCCACATGATTTTATCGCCCTTTGGCTTAATATGTTCCCAACTAAAATAATTCACGATTGTTCAATTTTAAACTACTTCTGCCAGGTGGTAAACAAGCAGAAGCAGTTATTCAATTATAAAGTTTTAACGGCTGCCTTAAATTGGCGACCTCTGTCTTCGTAATTTTTAAATAAATCAAATGAAGCACAAGCAGGCGATAACAAAACAGTTTCTCCTGGTGCAGACATTTTTGCGGCAACATGAGCGGCTTCCTGCGCGCTTGAAGTGTTAAGAATCATATCTACATCAGAGGCAAATGCTTCATGGATGCGACTATTATCAACGCCCAAACAAACAATAATTCTCACTTTGGCTTTTACCAATTCTTTGAGCATGGTGTAATCATTGCCTTTGTCGATACCGCCAACAACCCAAATTACCGGCTTATCCATGCTTTCTAAGGCATACCAAGCTGAGTTTACATTAGTTGCTTTTGAGTCGTTGATAAAGTCAACGCCCCTAATTGTGGCAACATACTCTAAACGATGCTCTACATTTTGGAAGTCCATAAGTCCCTCCCTGATAACATCCTTACGAATTTGTAATGCATTTGCTACCATTGCTGCAGCCAGCGAATTGTAAGCGTTGTGGATGCCTCTTAGTGTTAGTTCTGATGTATACATATTGAATTGATTTGATTGATTTTGATCTAAATTGATGTGAAATTGTTCGTTGATAACATATCCTCCGGGGATAACTTCTGAGCCATAAGAAAATGGTAATCTTTTTGCTTTTCCAGCTATTAAGTTGATGTTTTTAGTAGTTAATTCATCATCTGCACAATAAATGAATAAACCATTTTCGTCTTGGTTCTGGGTGATCCTAAACTTGGATTGAACATAGTTTTGAAGCTCGTAATTGTAGCGATCTAAGTGATCAGGAGTAATATTGCAGAGAATAGCGATATCCGCCTTAAACTCATACATATCATCCAATTGGAAACTGCTAACTTCTATTACATAATAATCGTAATTGCCAGTAGCCACCATCCTACACATACTCACACCAATGTTACCTGCAACGGCAACATTTAAGCCTGCCTTTTGCAAAAGATGCAGGATCAATGAAGTGGTTGTTGTTTTACCATTGGTTCCAGTAATACAAATTTTATAGGCGTTAGTATACCTTGCGGCAAATTCTAATTCGTTGATAATTGAAATTCCCTTTACTCGAAGTGCTTTAATTATATCATTCTTCTCTGGAATTCCTGGGCTTTTAATCACCACATCAGCATTTAAAATGAATGATTCTGTGTGTTGATTTTCTTCAAATTCAACTCCCATTGCCACTAATTCATCTTTGTAATTTTGAGGGATAGCACCTTTGTCGGAAACAAATACTTCGAAGCCCTTTTGCTTGGCCAAAAGAGCCGCACCTGTGCCACTTTCACCACTACCCAATATAACAATTCTTTGGCTCATGCTTAGCGAACTTTTAAGGTGATGATGGTAATAATGGCCAACAAAATTCCAATAATCCAAAAGCGAGTAACTATTTTAGCTTCATGGAAACCATTCTTTTGATAATGATGGTGTAAAGGCGACATTTTAAATATTCTTTTACCCTCACCATATTTCTTCTTGGTATACTTAAAATAAGTAACCTGCATAACAACTGAAAGGTTTTCAATTAAGAAAATGCCGCACAAAATTGGAATCAATAATTCTTTTCGAACCATGATGGAGAATGCTGCAATAATACCGCCAAGGGCCAAGCTGCCTGTATCACCCATAAAAACTTGAGCTGGATAAGCATTGTACCATAAAAAACCTATACAAGCTCCAACCAAAGCACCCGCAAAAATTACCATCTCCTCCAAGTGAGGGATGTACATAATATTTAGGTATTGAGAGAAAATGATATTACCACTGATATAGGCAAAGATTCCAAGTACAAAAGAAATTATTGCAGAAGTTCCTGCAGCCAAACCATCAATACCATCTGTTATATTGGCACCATTACTTACCGCGGTGATGATAAAAATAACCACCAATAAATAAATGAGATAATTGTAATCCTTGTAACTGCTACCAACAAATTTTAGCATATCTGCATAATCAAATTCGCTCGATTTAAAAAAAGGAATGGTAGTTGTGGTTGCCTTCTGGTCTTTAACCAACATCAACTCTCCATTTATAATTTGAGGATTTAAATTATGCTCTTTAATAAAAGTTTCGTTTACATCTTGAGGTTTATAAAACTCCTTGGTTTTAACATGTTGATTGAAATATAAAGTAGTGGCAACGATGAAGCCTAAGCCAACCTGACCTAATATTTTAAACCTACCCGCTAAACCCTCTTTGTTCTTTTTGAAGACCTTGATGTAATCATCTAAGAAACCAACTAAACCCAGCCATACAGTTGATACCAAAATGAGAATAATATAAACATTATTGATCCTAGCAAACAATAAAGTAGGAATTAAAATGGCTGCTAAAATGATTAATCCGCCCATAGTAGGCGTACCTTTTTTCTTTTCTTCTCCTGCCAACCCTAGGTTACGTATTTCATCACTTACCTGTAAAAGATGAAGCTTGTTGATCAGTGTTTTTCCATAGATAAGAGAAATAATCAACGACAAAATAATGGCCATTGCAGCCCTAAATGAAATGTATTGAAACATCCCTGCTCCAGGAAAATTGTAATGGTTGTTTAAGTAATGAAATAAGTAATATAACATATCCGTTTCTAATTAATTTAAGATTGATATAGTTGAAAGAAATCGTATAAAATAAACTTGTCATCGAAAGGATGTTTAATCCCTTTTATCTCTTGGTAATTTTCATGACCCTTACCTGCAACCAGAATAATGTCACCAGATTGAGCCATACTAACAGCTGTTTTAATAGCTTCTTTTCTATCAGTAATTCTCAATGTTTTTTTATAATGAATGGCAGGAACACCCTTACTCATTTCATCTAAAATTGCGTCAGGTTCTTCGTTACGAGGATTATCAGAAGTTAGTATAACACGAGTGCTAAGGTTACTGGCAACCTCCGCCATAATTGGACGTTTTGCTGCATCGCGATTACCTCCACAACCTATTACAGTGATGAGTTCTTCATTGCCTGTTCTAACTTTATTGATAGTAGTTAAAACATTTTCTAAGGCATCCGGAGTATGCGCATAATCAACAATGCCAATGATGCCATTATTTGAACGTATATAATCGAACCTGCCTTTTACCGAGCCTAGGCTGCTTAACTTAGTTATAATCTCTTCTTTGGTTCGACCCAACAAATAAGCGGTGCCATAAACCAATAATAAATTATAAGCATTGAATTCACCAACCAACCTAAACCAAGCCTCTTCGCCATCAATATTTAAAAGCATACCATTGAAATCGCTTTCCATGATTTTAGCTTTAAAATCGGCCATTTGCTGAATGCCATAAGTATAACGAGTGGCTTTTGTATTCTGCAACATTACCATACCATTTTTATCGTCTTTATTGGTTAAGGCAAATGCATCCTCATTTACCTCATCAAACAATTTCTTTTTGGCTTTGATATACTCATCAAAGGTTTTGTGATAATCTAAATGATCATGTGTAATATTGGTAAATGTTACTCCAGCAAAATGCAATCCTTTGACGCGGTTTTGATGAATGGCATGAGAGCTAGCCTCCATAAAACAATATTCGCAGCCCCTATCAACCATCAGTCTTAATAAGGCATTTAACCTAATGGCATCTGGAGTGGTATGTGTAGCAGGAATTATTTCTTCATTGATTTGGTTTTGAACCGTAGATAGTAAACCAACGTTTGAACCCAATGAACGAAACAAATTAAATAACAAAGTAGATACCGTTGTTTTGCCATTTGTGCCAGTAACCGCAACCAATTTAAGTTCCTTACTAGGATTGCCATAAAAATTTGCCGCAGCAAAACCCATGAACTCGCTAGAAATAGCCACTTTGATGTAGCATACATTTGACTCCAAAATTGTTGGCAAAACTTCACAAACAATAGCGGTACAGGCTTTTGCTATAACTTGAGCAATATAGTCGTGACCATCAACTGCTGTGCCTTTTATAGCAAAGAACAATGAACCATCAATTGCCTCTCTTGAATCGAAGGTTAACTGTTCAATATTTTGATTGAGATCACCCGATACAGAAATAGTATCTAAGCCCGCTATGATATGTGCTATAGTTTGCATGGTTAGCTTAGTTGTAATTGAATATTTTGATATTTCCTAAGTGGAGTTCCTGGTGAAACGGATTGCTTTTTAACTCTTCCTAATCCTTGTATATTTACCTTTACTCCCTTGCGTTCAAGAATGTACAGGGCATCTTTGGCGCCCATTCCTCTTACATCTGGCATCTTCCCTGCCGAAACCAATACAGGCTGAATAGCGATTGAATTATCCTGAGCACTGCCAACCACCCAATCTGTTTCATCTTGGTGAACAGAATCATTGTGGAAGTGCGAGGAAAGTTTTACTTGGTCCAAAACTACCTTTACATCACTCTTATCACTCATGGTAATCAATGGCAAATCTTGGGTAAAACTAGGTTCAACAAATTTCAATTCACGGTGCAAATTGAGTGCACTTGCATAAACCTTGTCTGCAATTTCTTTAAAGACTGGTAAAGCCACTTTAGCTGCATAATAATTTTCTTTACGTGGGCGACTAATCAATACCATGCAAGAATATTTTGGATTTTCTGCAGGAAAATAACCACAAAAAGATGCCCTGTAACTTTTGCCTCCACCAGCTTGGTATCCACTTTTATTATTAGCAACTACAGCTGTTCCTGTTTTACCCGCATAAGTATAGAAGCTACTTTTTAACAAGGAAGCAGTACCGCGTAATACAACACCTTCCATCATGTTTTGTAATTGTTTAGCAACTTCCTTACTGCAAATTTTAGAGTTCATAACAGCAGATTTATATTCCTTCACAACCTTTCCATCTTGCTCAATTCTTTTAACCAACATAGGCCGAACCATTACACCATTATTTGCAACGGCATTGTAAATTGACAATAATTGTAAAGGAGTAATTTGCAACTCGTATCCAATAGCCATGTAAGGCAAACTGGTGCACGACCAAGTTTTGTTATTAGGACTTTTTACCAAAGGAAAACCTACCCCAGAAAGCTGAAGATTCAATTTTTCTGTTAACCCCATTTCTTTGTAATGGGTATATAATTTTTGAGGATCCTTTGAATAATGTTTTTGCATTAGCTTGCCAAAAGCCACATTGGAAGAATGTTCAAAGGCTTCTTGTAATGAGATAACGCCAGTACCTAAATGGGAATCCTTCATCACCACATTGCAGAACTTTACTTCGCCACCCTCTGCATCTACTTTATCCTCAGGATGCATTTTACCATCTTGCAATAAGGCTAAAGTAGAAACGAGTTTAAAAGTTGAACCAGGCTCTACACATTCGCCTACTGCATAGTTGTAACTTTCATTGTAAATACCTTCAGATTTGCGGGTTAAGTTTGCGATGGCTTTTAATTCACCAGTAGCCACTTCCATCAAAATAGCAGTACCATAATCTGCATCATTTTCTAGTAAGGTATTTAACAAAGCATTTTCTGATACATCTTGCAAATTGATATCTAGCGTGGTAATTACATCTCTACCTTGCCTTGCCTCAATCATAAATTGATCATCTATTGGCATCCAAGTACCTCCTGCAATACGTTGCATCACATGCTTGCCACTTTTACCAGATAGCGACTCATCAAAAAAACCTTCTAAACCAACTCTAACGGCACCCTCTTCTTGCTTAAAGCCAATAGTACGTTCTGCTAATAATCCAAAAGGTTTTTCCCTGCGTGTTCTTTCAGTTATGAGCAAACCACCCTTATATTTACCCATTCTAAAAATAGGTAATTTGGTTAATGCACGCATTTGGTGGTAACTAATTTTACGTTTGAATAAAAAGTATCTATTTCCTTCCTTTCTTATTCTAACCAAGCTTTTCTTATAGGCTAATTCCGAGTTATCTTTAAACAAATTCGCTAAGCCAAAAGCCAATGAATCTATGTTGTTTTGAAAATATTCTTCATCCTTAAACGCTTGTGATTTAGCATCTATACGGATATCATAAATAGGAAGCGAAGTAGCTAAAAGGTTACCATTGCAATCAAAAATATTACCTCTTACTGCTTCAATTTCAAATACGCGTGTACTTAAACTATCGGCCAATGCGCGCCAATGTTTACCCTCCATGAATTGTATTTTAAACAAAGAATAGCCTATCAAAAAAGCAAATACCACCATACCCGAAAACACCACAGTGGTTCGGATCAAAATGGACTTTCTTGAATTGGTATTAGTTATCACTATAGGTAATTTTACTTGGTGGATTTTTTAATTCTTTGATGCCATAAGGCTGCAACTTTTTAGCCACTGCAGATTGTTTGCTATCACTCATCAACTCACTTAACTCACTGATATATTCACTTCTTAAATCTTTTACTTCTTTAGTTAGCTTGTCTGTATCACGGATAATTTTTTCGGACCTGTGGCTATTGTAAATGAATAACACAATCAAAACACAGAGGTATGCTAGGAAAGGAAGCTGCTTCATAAACTGTTCCGGTTTGATCCTAAAATCAAAGTCGGCAAAGCGCTTCACCGCTTCCGTGAAGTTGCGGCTATCCTGATCAACGGGCTTTTTAACCGTTGTTTCTTCCTCCTTAATGATGCGGTTCATTAACTATCAGTTCGTTTTTCTGCTATACGTAATTTGGCACTTCTTGAACGTGGATTTCGTTCTAATTCTTCTGGTGATGCGGTAACCACTTTTCGACTCAAAGCTTCCATTGGCTTTTTTACATTGCCATAAAAGTCCTTATCTAAATCACCATTAAAATTTCCACTTGCTATAAAATTCTTAACCAATCTATCTTCCAATGAATGGTAGCTCATCACCACCAATTTCCCATTGGGCCTTAAAACCTCTGGAACTTGTAATAGAAAGCTTTTCAGCACTTCCATTTCGCGGTTCACTTCTATGCGCAATGCCTGAAACACCTGGGCCAAAAACTTATAATCACCAAACTTGGGTGTGTGTTTTTTTAAAGCCTCTTTTAATTGTCCAACACGCGATATAGGTTCAACATTTCTATAATTAACTACCTCCCTTGCCAATGATTTGCCATTCTTTAATTCACCGTATTGATAGAATACATCTGATAATTGCGATTCAGAATAAGTATTCAATAATTGAGCTGCACTTATGCCACTCGAAGTATGCATGCGCATATCCAATTCGGCATCATCAAACCTAAAAGAGAAACCTCTATCTGCCTCATCAAACTGGTGCGATGAAACGCCTAAATCTGCTAATATGCCATCTACAGGCAATAAGCCTTGGTATTGTAAATGGTTTTTTATAAACTCAAAATTTTGATCTATGAATACAAGTCTTTCATCTTTTGGCAAATTTGCTTTCGCATCTTCATCTTGGTCGAATGCAATTAATATACCTTTATCATTCAACACATTTAATATGGCATTTGAATGTCCGCCACCACCAAAAGTTACATCTACATATTTACCTGCAGGGTTAATTTCTAATCCAGCCAAGCATTCGGTTAACATCACAGGAGCATGGTATTTATTTTCCATCTTCATCCTCCTTTTTCCTCTTACTCATAACCTCTTCTGCCAAGGCACTAAAATCAGAAGGCTCCTCACTCAACATTTTATCGTATTCTGCCTTATTCCAAATCTCCACCTTGTTACCATATGCTAGCAAAACCAACTCGCCTTTTAAATCGGCAAACTCTTGTAATTGTTTTGGAATTAACACACGCGAAGCAGCATCCATTTCCAATTTGCTTGCTCCTCTTAAAAAGTATCTTTTAAAGGTGCGCTCCTTTTGTATATAATCACTCAACTTATCTATTTCGGCAGCAATCAATTTCCACTCATTGCTTGGATACATTACTACGCACTTTTCAAAACCACGGTTTATGAAAAACGAATCCTTTGCCGCTTCCGGCAACTGCTTTTTTAAAGCAGAGGGAATCATTAACCTTCCCTTGGCATCCATCTTACATTCGAATTCTCCGTTCAGTTGCGTCATTACTAGTGTTGAGCGATTACAGCGTAAAAATAGAAACATTTTTCCACTTTTCACCACTTTCTCCCACTTTTGTGGAAAAATCGAACTTTTACACATTTCAACATATTTGCCAAAGTGGTTTATTTATCTGGCCTTCAAGGGCATTTTAAATACCAAATGCGACTTTCTAAAAAATGGGAGTGTTAAGAAGTTTGGGAGCACAAATGCGACATTACAAAAAACGTAATGCACTGGTTTTCATTAAAAGCGTTTATTCTAGTGGTGAATTGTGGGGGTATTTTTTTGCCTTTTGATTGCCTCTTTTTTGAAAAAATAATCAATTACTCTCCTGCTCAAATGCCATTGAGAGAAAATACTTATCAAAGGGCTACATGCGCAAAAAACATTCTAATTGAAGCTTCCAAAACACTGAATACCAAAAAATTATTCGGCGTTAATCAACAAAATAATCGTAGTTTTGAATCAGAATAAATAATACCCTATGATTGAATTTATTACCTTGATGGCCTATTGCAGGAGTACCTTATGATTCAGCACCCATAATATAATAATGATTTGATCACTAAAGAAACACTTCCTATTCATATGGTTGAAATAGAACCTGGCAACTACCATTTATTTGTTTCTTGCAAGGTAGGTAGAAATAATGCTTGGCTTTTACTAGATACTGGTGCATCCAAAACTGCCTTCGACTTCACTAAAATTGAAACTATGCTTGGCTCACACAAACATGAGCAAAAAGAAATTCATTCGGTTGGTTTAGGTTCGAACCAAGTTCAAACACATTTAAGAATCTTGAGTTCCCTCAAATTTGGCTGCATAAAAATAGCCAATGTTGAAATAGCGGTACTAAACCTAAGCCACGTAAATGAGGCTTATGAAATGCTTGGCTACAGACACATTGATGGCGTTTTGGGCAGCGATATTTTAATGCATCTCAAAGCCCAAATAAATATGGCGAAAATGCTACTTCAATTGAAACTAAAAACCGATTAAGCCATAACAACTCCTAAAACTAATCTTCGGTAGCGCTATTTAACATTTCTTCCGGACTCTTACCCAAATTATCCAATGCAAACTCAGCATCTTGAGCCAATTCACCTTTAGGATATTTTGTTATAAATTCTTTGTACAATGCTTGTGCTTTGTTCAAATCGTTGAGGTTATTTTCGTAGGTATAGGCCATTAAAAAAGTAGCATCTTCTTTAAAATTAGATTTAGGATATTTAGAACAAAGCTGTTGCAATAAATCTACCGCCTCATTGGCTTGCTCAAGAACAATGGCTCTTTGCGCACCTTTAAACAAAAATTCTGGTGTAAGTTCATCATCAGGATAGGTCTTGACAAAATCAAGGTATGCTAATTTTAATTCAGTCATGAGCTCTGTGCTAAAGGCACTGTCATTACTTTCTAGTCCTTTGATGTTTTTTAGGGCCTTTTCTTTAGGCGATTGACAAGCTGCCAAAATTGTAACGCACAGTAAGATAATCAAAGATATACGCATGGAATTATTACTTTTTGTGTTGCAAATAAACAAGTTTTTTATGGTATTTCCATCACATTTTTAATGTGCATGATTGTTTTTTCGTGCAAAATGACTTAAATTTAAAATAAACTCAAGTCCATAACTTGGCGTATACTAATAACTTATATTCGCATTCAAACATTATAGCTTTTTCCCTATATGAACCTATCAAAATTTAAACTGAAATACAATTTAACATTAAATCAATTTGTCATTGTATCAAGTATTCTTAATTTTCTATTTTTTCATCTACCCTTTTTTACTTTTGTTTTTAAGAACGTTGATTACACAAGTTTGAACGGCATTATCATCATTGTTAGCCTCATAATTCTAATGCTGGTTTTAAATGCCTTTGTTTTTTACCTAATTTGCTTTTTATCTCGCATGGTAGCCAAACTCTTAATGGTTATTTTCTTTATGATCAATTCAATATCCGTGTACTTCATTTTAATTTACGGAGTAATCATTGATGAGGGAATGATTGGTAATGTTTTTAATACCAATTATGCAGAATCTAGCAGTTTTTTTTCACTTTCAATGATTTTGTTTTTGTTCATTCTTGGCATCATTCCAAGTATCTTTATAATGAAGGTTAAGATAGAAAAAGTGCCTTATAAGAAGTTTCTTACTACCTCTTCCATTACTTTACTTTTTATCTTAGCACTTGCATTTGTAAACGCAAGTAATTGGCTTTGGATCGACAAAAACGCTAAAACACTTGGAGGATTGGCAATGCCATGGTCTTATTCAGTTAATACCTCGCTGTACCATATCCACAATTATCAAAAAAATAAAAAAGAAATTCTATTGCCAGATGTAACAATAGCAGACAAAAATAAATCCATTTTGGTATTGGTTATAGGTGAATCTGCGCGCAGTCAGAATTTTTCTCTATATGGATATGAAAAAAACACCAACCCATTGCTCTCCAAAATCAAGAATGTCTATCACTATAATGCCACCTCATCTGCTACTTATACAACCGCTGGTGTGAAATCTATTTTAGACCATAAAAACACAGATGATTTATATGAAATTTTACCTAACTATTTATATAGAAACAATGTAGAAGTTATTTGGCGAACCACCAATTGGGGAGAGCCACCAGTTCATGTAAAGAATTTTTTAAATCGTGAAGCCTTAATGCCTAATTGCATAGTGGAAGGCTGTGAATACGACGGAGTTCTTTTAGCAGGATTGAAAGAGCAAATTTTAGCAAGCCAGAAAGATAAAATTTTGATAGTATTGCATACTAGCACAAGTCATGGACCAAGCTATAGTAAAAAATACCCTCCACAATTTGAAACATTTAAACCGGTTTGTAATAGCGTTGAACTTGGGTTTTGCTCCCAGGCAGAATTAGTTAATGCTTATGACAATACCATCGTTTATACCGATTACTTGTTAAGTAAAGTAATTGAAGATTTGAAGCAACTCATCCAATACAACAGTGCCATGATTTTCGTTTCAGACCATGGCGAATCTTTGGGAGAAAATAACTTATACATGCATGGATTGCCCATGAGCATGGCACCAAAAGAACAGTATGAAATTCCTTTTATTGTTTGGTTATCTGATAGCTCAAAACAACTGAAACCAATTACTCAGGTGTCACAATACCATGTATTTCACAGCGTTTTAAATTTCTTGAACCTAAAAAGTCCTATTTATAAAGAAGAAGTAAATATTTTTAAATAGGAAAAACGATTAAGGGCGTATTCTCAATAGAAATACTTATACCAAATAGAAGCAGAGCTTAATACTGATTTGTACGCAATAATACTAAAGTGCAGGCCTCTAAGGCCTCAATTCCTGCGTTTTCTAATATTGTTTCAAACGCTGCATTCTCTGTACCAGGATTAAATACTACTCGCTTAGGATGAAGTGCCAAAATTTTCTCTTGGTAGTCTCCTTGGTTTTGCGGACCAACATACAAAGTTACCGTATCAAAAACTTGGTCTGTAGGCCAAGTGGTTTGTATGGCATTTCCTTCAATATTTCCAGCCTTTAAGCCATAAGCATAAGTTTCATGCTTGTATTCATTGAGCATAACTGTTGCCTTATAGGCATAACGCTCTGGCTTTTCTGAAGCCCCAATAACCAATGTTCGTTTCATGTTATAATACAAAGTAAATGCTAAACCATAGAATAGAAAAGACTTTTTATGCTTATTTCCGCATTTCAATGCAACGAGGAATTTATTCATGAAAGTGCCCGCCTTTAAATTTCCAACTCCAAACTATCAATCATTTCTTTAAGTTCATTTGGTTTAAGGTCTTCCTTTTCTCCTTTATCATATACAGTTAATAAATATACAGATTCAGTTTCGACGTACAAATAGGTAATAACCCTTGCGCCGCCACTTTTGCCTTTACCTTTACTTTTAATTGCTAAACGAATCTTGTAACAATTATTACCGATGAAAGTGCCACTTTCAGGTTCCTCAATTATTTGCAAAATCAGTTCAGCAAACTCATTTTTTAGCGAAGGGAAATTTTAGCTAATCTCTTGAATTCCTTTTCAAATCGGTGTGTAGGGAAAATGCTATAACTCATTTAAAAGTTCTTGAGCAGTTTTCAATTTTATTTTGCCTTGTTTATGTAATCGAACTTCTTCAGCTGCTTCTTTGAGGTTATCCCATAATTCAATAGCAGCGCCTGTCATTGGCTTTGCATTTTTTACAAATGAAAGGCTTTTTAAAACTTTCATCCCAAAATTTACTTCATTATCTGGTATTTCAATTAATACTTTCATGTTAAAAAAATTATAGCAAATGCCAAAGCATTTATTGTTTGAACCTTAATATCCTATTTCAAAACAAAGATAATAAGAATAGAAAAGACTTTTTATGCTTATTTTCGCATTTCAATGCAACAAGGAATTTATTCATGAAAATTAGTTATCAGTGGCTCAAAGATTTTATTGATACCGATGCCAAAGCAAGTGAAATTGGCGCACTCCTTACCGGATCTGGCTTAGAAGTAGAAGATATTAGCGAACATTATTCTATACCTGGTGGTTTGGAAGGAATCATTATTGGCGAAGTACTTTCGGCCGAAAAACACCCCAATGCAGATAAATTAAAAGTTTGTCAGGTCAATTTAGGTTCGAGCCAAAAACAAATTGTTTGCGGCGCACCTAATGTTGCGGCCGGACAAAAAGTATTGGTTGCCACCGTTGGCTGCACCGTGCACCCAAGTAAGGGCGAACCGTTTACCATAAACAAAGCAAAAATTAGAGGTGAGGTGAGTGAGGGCATGATTTGTGCTGAAGATGAATTGAGCCTTGGTAATAGTCATGATGGCATTTTGGTATTGCCAGATACCTATGAAGTGGGCAAGCCAGCCACCGATTATTTTGAAGTATACCAAGATCAAATCATTGAAATTGGCCTCACCGCAAACCGTGGCGATGCCGCCAGTCATTATGGTGTTGCCAGAGATTTATATGCCCTAGGCGTAAAGAAAAAAAGAACCGTTCTACCAAGGTTAATTTTAGGTCAGGCCGAAAACCCATTTACCGTTACCATACAAAAAGACAGTGGCTGCCTTAGGTATAGCGGATTAGAAATTAACAATATTACCGTCAAACCATCGCCAGAATGGTTACAAAATAGGTTAAAAACCATTGGCCTTTCGCCAATCAACAATATTGTAGATGCCACCAATTTTATGATGCACAGTATTGGTCAGCCTTTGCATGCATTTGACGCAGCAGAAATAGCAGGACATCAAATTATTGTTCGTACTGCAAAGGAAGGCGAGCGCATGGTTACCTTGGATCAAACCGAAAGAAAAATGAAAGGCCATGAATGCTTGATATGCGATGCGGTGCGACCATTAGCCATTGCTGGGGTGTTTGGCGGATTG
>CANKQY010000052.1 GCA_947485745.1 Bacteroidota bacterium | reverse complement strand
TCCACTACCCATGAATCGTTTCCTTATTCCCGTAATTGACAATAATAGCGTTTTCAAAAGCTAGCCATTCTTTCCAGCGTTTGTCAACATCTATGCCTACGCCGTATTTTTTGGCGTAACCCAAAAAGGTGGTATAATGCCCGGCTTCACTCACCATGAGGTCGTGGTAAAATTGTGCCAATTCTTTATCTGCAATGTTTTGTGAAAGTACCCTAAAACGCTCGCAACTGCGGGCTTCTATCATGGCCGAAAACAACAAACGTTCCACAAAAGAAGAGATTCTGCTGCCGCCTTTTTCCATGAACTTATACAATTCGTTTACGTAATCGTCTTTGCGCTCCCTGCCTAATTTTAAGCCCTTATTCTTGATCATTTCATGCACTTGGTTAAAATGCTCAATTTCTTCTTTGGCTATGGCAAGTAAGTCGGTAACCAAATCTTGGTACTCGGAGTTAATGGTGATGATAGAAATGGCATTA
The DNA here is from genome assembly GCA_947485745.1 of Bacteroidota bacterium. Lineage (GTDB taxonomy): Bacteria > Bacteroidota > Bacteroidia > UKL13-3 > UKL13-3 > B1. Next base: position 18,227 of record CANKQY010000052.1, on the reverse strand, counting down.
CTTGCTGCTTTCTGCTCGCACCAAGCATGATCAGTTAAAATCTCTTCAATGTTCGTTTCTACTATATTTACCCAACGTGGATCGGTTGCTAATTTTAAGCCTAACATGTTTGTTGTTATATTGTAGCAAAAGTACCTGTTTTTAGCATTTTCTACAATGGCTAAATTTGATTTAATTTGTAGCATGCACAAAAAGCGCAAGTTGTTAATTATTGGTTATGTTTGGCCTGAACCAAATTCCTCTGCGGCTGGGAGCAGGATGTTGCAGCTCATTCTGTTGTTCAAAGATTGGGGTTGGGATATAGCTTTTGCTAGCTGCGCTGCTGATAGTGAGTTTGCGGTAAACCTAGCAGAAATAGGCGTTAGCAAGCATGCCATCCAATTGAATCACCCCAGTTTTGATGTATTTATCAAAGATATGGATCCCCAGTTAGTGTTGTTCGATCGCTTTTTAATGGAGGAACAATTTGGCTGGAGGGTGGCCGAGGTTTGTCCGGATTCCATACGATTATTAGATACCGAGGACTTACATTCTTTGCGAAATGCACGACAATTATCCTACAAAGCAATTGGCAATTTGAGCAAAACAGATTTGTATGCAGATATGGCCAAGCGCGAAATAGCCAGTATTTTGCGTTGCGATTGCTCCCTTATCATTTCAGAATATGAGATGGATTTGTTGATACAAACCTATGTCATCAACCCAAGTATTTTGTTGTATTATCCAATTCTTTTTAACGAGGCTTCATTGGTTCAAACCGAAATTTTACCCAGCTTTGAGGAGCGCAGCAATTTTATGTTCATGGGCAATTTTTTGCACGAACCAAATTGGGCGGCAGTAAAATATTTAAAGGAAATTATCTGGCCATTAATCCATCAAAAATTACCCAATGCGAGTTTAGAAATATACGGTGCCTATCCATCTCAAAAAGTATTGCAGTTACATAAGCCCAAAGAAGGATTTCACATCATGGGTAGGGCAGAAGAGGCATTGCCAATTTTTAGCAAAGCAAGGGTATGTATTGCGCCCTTATTATTTGGAGCAGGCTTAAAAGGAAAATTGCTAGATGCCATGCTAACTGGCACACCTTCAATTACCACCACCATTGGTGCAGAAGGTATAAATGGCCCTCTGCCTTGGCCAGGATTTATTGAAGACGATGCATCCCAGTTTGCAGAAAAGACAGTAGCATTGTTCACCAATAAAATACTTTGGCAAACTTCACAAATCAATGGTTTTAATATTCTCCAAACACGTTTTCAAAAGACACAGTTTGAGCCAACATTGTTAGCAAAAATCACCCACCTAGAAGCAAACCTCCCCAATCACCGCAACATAAACTTCATAGGATCAATCCTCCAACACCAAACGCTCCAAAGTACAAAATACATGAGCAAGTGGATAGAGGAAAAATCCAAAGAAAACTAAATCGCTATATACTATAACCTGGTGGCTGAGCTTGTCGAAGCCTGCTTCAATTGAGCGATAGTTATACTATGAAACAAAATCTCATTGCGCCCGGATATCACTTCGACAAGCTCAGTGACCGCACTTCGACAAGCTCAGTGACCGCGCTTCGACAGGTTCAATGAACGCGCTTCGATAGGCTCAGTGACCGCGCTTCGACAGGCTCAATGACCGCACTTCGTCATGCTCAGTTATCGCGCTTCGACAGGCTCAATGAACGCGCTTCGATAGGCTCAGTGATCGCGCTTCGACAGGCTCAATGGACTTATAATACATGCAGAAATATCAATTGCCAGAAGCCAGAAGCTAGTTGCCAGAAGCTAGCTGCCAGAAGCTAGTTGCCAGAAGCTTCCCCTCCCCAATACCGCTTCCCATAACTGCAAAATATTTCTTCTCCAATTTTTATTTTTTTGGTAGCTATCAAGCAAATTTCAGATTGCTCATTCAAGCTAATTTTAGCATTGTTTTTAAATGTATTTAAACTGCCATTTGCATCATTGGCATATTTGGCAAAACAATCAGTATTGGCCGAATCCATGATGCCTCCATTTAAGAGGCTTATAAAATACTGGTTTTTGCCAAGCAAGGCCCTAGCGTTGGCTTCCACATTGCTCAATAACTCACCCTTAAATAAGGCAATAACCTCATCCTTATATATAGTAATAGCAGTATGCAATCCCATTCCAGATGCTGGAATTTGCGATGCAATCACATACAAATAATCTTCCTCCAATGCCTCAATATTTTGGGTACTATTGCTCATTATTAACTCCTTTCTTTTCAACCCCCATCTCTCTTCCTCTTCCTCTTTCTCCTTCTCTTTCTCTTTCTACCTTTCCAGTACTTGCATAAACACCCTAAACCCAATCAACGGACAGGCAACATAACTTGGGTAAAATTCATTGGGAGAATCAACTCTGAGCCAAAATTCGTTTGAGCGGTAATTACCTCCAGCACATTCGCCTTTAACATTGATCATTTCACTCACATTGCCTGCCACATGGTAGAGACTGTTTTTGCTTTGCTTGGCTTTTTTAAGATTAACGGGCATCATATAATTAGGATGGCCAAATGGGTGACAACTGGTTTTTACTTCAAAAGAATCTGTTGCTTTGATGCGCTTTCCTTCATTAGACATAATGCTATCAAACCAAACTTTTTCTATGTATTCCTTTTCGCAATAATTCACAATCATATTAGCTGGCTTGTCAATGATACTGTCGCCCCAAGGAAACTTATTACTCATATCGCTGGCCGCCGCTGCCTGTTGCCATTCACTTCTTGTAGGTAACTTGAATACCACTTTTTTAAATTGCCTTTTTGGGTTATTGTTATATTGCTGTGAGAGCCAATTGATATAAAAATTTGCTTGTTCGTAATTAACATTTACTAAAGGATAATAAGCATAGGCTGGGTGCCTTAAATAATATTGCACATAAGGCTCATTATAGCTACCTGGATCTCTCCAACGAACAGTATCTGGCAACACCATACCATACATAGATGGATTCATCCTTTTCTGCACATCTTGCATAAACAACAAATAATCCAAATTGGTGGTCTCATATTTACAAGCATAAACCGTTTCATTCACCTGCACAAAATTCTTCTTGAAATTCTTAAAATAATGCAAACCCTTCTCCACCTTCTGCCCATTCGCACCCAAACTCAAAACCACCAAAGCCGCAAACACCACAGTGAGCCTGTTGAACCTCACAGACAAAATGCGCCTTTGAGGGTTTACGGTGAGCTTGTCGAACCACCGCCTCATAGTGAGCCTGTCGAACCACCGCGTCATGGTGAGCCTGTCGAATCCACCACTACTCACGCAACATTTTTTTAACATAACTGCCATCTTCTGTTTTCACTTGCAGTATATAAATTCCATTCGGTAATTCCGAAACTTTTATCCTAGTATGGTCATTATCCCATTCAAATGTTTGAGCCATACCCAATAAATTGAATAATTGAATCTCTGCTCCATTTGGCAATTTTGGTTCAAAATTAATTTCATTATTAAATGGATTGGGGTAAGTTTTTATTTCGTTTTTAAGGGCTTCTTCTAAACCAATTTCGAAACAAGTTTCACAGCTTAATTTCAATATAAAAGTGTTCACAGCATCACTGCTTAAATAAATGTCGGGACTCCTAAGTTTATTTGGCTGAATTGCTAACCCAACTGGTCTTGCCCAAAACTTTCTATTTATACTATCTGTAAGAAAGCCTGTCATAAAATCTATATAACTAGTTAGCTTTTTAAATCGGTCAGGTTCACCTTTTTTAAGAAATATTAACTTATATCCAGTTGCAGGAGTTCTATTCCAACTTCCACGCAGTGTGGTAAAAAATCCTCTACCAGCATTATAATAGGCATAATTGGTGAATTCTAATTCCATAGGTGCTGAATGAGCTTGAATAAGTCCTCCTGGTTCTTTCATTTTATTTACCAAAAGCGTATCGATGAATGTTATTGGTTTAAGAGATTGGTAATTTGAATGTGCTTCCATATTGAACCAAACCTGATTTCCATAAGCAAAAGGATAGCCATAATAGCCGCTGTCTTCAATAACACTGATCCATTCTGGCGGAATATCATTTCCTTGTTGATCACTGCCATTGTTATTTGCCCAAATGTTCCCATAATGAGGTTCCAATGCCAAACCTACCGCATTCCTAATACCTGTAGCATAAATTTTTCTACCGGTTCCATCCAAATTGTACTGTTCAATAATTGCTCGGCCTTCCTCTCTTGCCACGTTCGCTGCAGAGCCTATAGAAACATATATTTTTTGCTTATTTGAATCTATTAAAATTGTTCTAGAGGTATGTCCTCCTCCTGGGTAATTTGAACGCAATCCAATTGAGTCTATAAGTACAATTTTAGTTTCGAAAAAACCATTTCTGTCGAGGTCACTACATTTTAAGATCTTAGTTTCTTCTGCTACATAAATATCATTTTGATAGAATTTAAAACAGTGCGCATTTACTCCAGTAACAACAGGAATCAAACTATCGGCAATATCATCCTTGTTTTTATCTGGCAGGGCATAAATGCTGCCATTGCTTTTATAATCTATAACATGCAAAATGCCATTCGGACTAATTTCTAAAACCCTTGGTTTGGTAAGAGCCCCTATATAAAAAACAGATGCTTTGTAGCCTCTTAGGAGGTATATTTGTTGCGTTGTATCCATCAAGCTTTTAAATTTGCTAGGGACAAATAAAGTGCTCTTTTCCAAGGTATAATCATATTCATCCTTAGGCGTCATGTTCACCTTTCCCGGTTGGGCAACAATTATTTTTGTGAATAGAATTAGCAAAAAGAGAAATAGGTTATTTGTTTTCATTTTGTGCATTGTAAATCTTTGCTTGCAAGTTAATTAATTGTTTCTGAATACAGTATACCTGTCATAGTTTTCAGGAAAAATGTATATTCGCAGTTCATGTCAAATTTAGGTTTCAAAAAATGGGGGTTTTTATTTTTGGGAACATTGTTCTTAATAAGCTCGCTATTGCCTGGATTTACCGAACAACTAAACAAGCTTCCTTTTTTGGTTAATCATTATAGGCACCATGTGGAGGAACATGATACCTCTGGTTTTTCAGAGTTTATTGCTTTACATTACGGAGATGATTCTAATCACAAGACCGAAGAAAATCACCAAGACTTACCCTTATACCATGTAAGTGGAACAACCATAATTGTGATGTTTCAAGAATTTTCTGCCAATATTGTTCCAGTGTCCGAACTTACTTTTATTGAACACACACCTTATAAGCAAGAACTCTATTCTTACTTAAACCCTGGCACTATCTTCCAACCCCCTCGTGTGGCTTAAGTTTGTTTCTTTGTAGTTTAAAAGTTAAGTTTTTACACAAAGTAACTAAGTAACAATTTTTTTTTAAAAGATTTTTTTTAGAGCGTTTTTAAAAAATTGTTGCTTTGTTTATTTGTAGTTTAAAAGTTTGGTTTTTACACAAAGCAACCAAATAACAATTTAATTTTTTTAAAGAATTTTTTAGGACGTTTTTAAAAAATTGTTGCTTCGTTTTTTCGTAGTTAAAACTATTGTTTTTTCACATAAATATTCAAAATAAATGTTAAATAGAATCATTGGATTTTCTGTCCATAATAAATTAATTATTGCGCTATTCACCTTTTTCTTGTTGGTGTATGGTGGTTACCAATTAACGAAGTTGCCCATAGATGCGGTGCCAGATATTACCAATAACCAAGTTCAGGTAATAACCATTTCGCCATCTTTGGGCGCACCAGATGTAGAAAGGCTCATCACCTTTCCTTTAGAGCAAGCATTGAGCAATATCCCTGGCAAAATAGAGATTAGAAGCTTCTCGCGTTTCGGACTTTCTTTAGTTACCATTGTGTTCGACGATAATACAGATGTGTATTGGGCTCGGCAGCAAGTGAGCGAGCGCTTGCAAGGTGTTAAAGACCAGATTCCAGCCGATGTAGGAGTTCCAGAATTAGGTCCGGTTACAACAGGCTTAGGTGAAATTTACCAGTATGTGGTTCGACCCAAACCTGGATTTGAAAAAAAATACAATGCACAAGAATTACGAACCATACAAGATTGGATGGTTAGAAGGCAATTGCTAGGTGTTAAGGGCGTGGCCGATGTGAGCAGCTTTGGTGGTTACCTTAAACAATATGAAGTTGAAGTAGATCTTAACAGGTTAAAGGCTCAAAATATCAATATCCAAGATGTTTATACTGCATTAAATCAAAACAACCAAAATGAGGGTGGCGCTTACATAGAAAAAGGTCCCCAAGTTCTGTTTATACGCAGTGAGGGATTAATTAAGTCTGCTGAAGATATAGAGCAAGTAGTTGTTAAAGTATTACCCAATGGAACTCCTGTTTTTGTGAAGGACATTGGCAAGGTTGTTATAGGTCATGCTACACGTTATGGTGCCATGGTATACAACGATGAGCAGGAGGTGGCTGGAGCTGTTGTAATGATGTTAAAAGGGGCAAATAGCAATGATGTGATTAAAACTGTAAAGGAACGAATTACTCAAATTCAAGAAACCCTTCCAGAAGGTGTAATGATAGATGCATTTTTGGATCGAACCAAAATGGTTAACAATGCCATTGGCACAGTTGAAACCAACTTAATGGAAGGTGCACTTATTGTTATTTTTATCTTGGTTTTGTTCTTAGGAAATATCAGAGCTGGCTTATTGGTTGCCTCGGTTATTCCGCTCTCCATGCTTTTCGCCGTTATTATGATGAATGCTTTTGGCGTAAGTGGAAATCTGATGAGCTTAGGTGCGCTCGACTTTGGCCTTATTGTAGATGGAGCCGTAATTATTGTTGAGGCCGTGATGCACACCATTACCCATAGCCGGCGCTTTACTAAAATTGTTGACCTATCCCAAAATAAAATGGATACGGAGGTAAAACATGCAGCGGGAAAAATGATGAACAGCGCAGTATTTGGGCAGCTCATTATTTTGATTGTTTACTTACCAATATTTAGCTTAGAAGGCATAGAAGGAAAAATGTTTAAACCCATGGCTCAAACGGTAGCTTTTGCCTTATTGGGTGCCTTTATTTTATCGCTCACTTATATTCCAATGATGAGTGCTATTTTATTAAAAAATATTTCACATGCACCAAATTTTGCAGACAGGTGGATGGTTAAAATTGAGAACTTTTATCATTTTTATTTGGTTAGAATTTTGGCTCGACCCAAAGCTGTTATTACGAGTGTAATTTTGTTGTTTGTTTCCTCTTTGTTAGTGATGACCCAACTAGGTGGCGAATTTATTCCATCGCTGGAAGAAGGTGATTTTGCTGTTGAAACAAGGGTTTTAACAGGTAGTAATTTAAATGTGAGTATTGATGTAGCCAAGAAGGCTGCACATATTTTAAAATCAAAATTTCCGGAAGTGGAAGAGGTGGTAAGTAAAATTGGTAGTGGCGAAATTCCTACCGATCCAATGCCAATTGAAGCACAAGATTTGATGATTATTTTAAAAGATAAAAAGGAGTGGACCAGTGCCAAAACTTTTCCTGAATTGGCAGAAAAAATGAGCAAAGAATTGGAGGCAATTTCTGGTGCTACTTTCGGTTTTCAATACCCCGTTCAAATGCGATTCAATGAATTGATGACTGGTGCGAGGCAAGATGTGGTGTGTAAAATATTTGGTGAAGACCTTGATACTTTAGCATTGTATGCTGATAAACTTGGAAGGATTGCCAAAGAAATTGAAGGTGCCAAGGATGTTTATGTTGAACCTGTTACAGGAATGCCACAAATTGTAATTCAACTCAACCGAAGTTTATTGGCCCAATATAAATTAAATGTATCGGAGGTAAATGCCAATATTCATGCTGCTTTTGCTGGTAAATTATCGGGTATGGTTTATGAAGGCGAGCGCAGGTTTAGGTTGGTTGTTAGGTTGGCCAAGGAGCAAAGAACGCAGTTAGATGATATCCGCAATTTGCTCATTCCTGTAACTGGTGGCGGACAAGTTCCATTGAACCAATTGGCTAATGTTGAGATAATAGACGGCCCTAATCAAATTCAACGCGAGGATGCAAAAAGGAGAATTGTGATGGGATTTAATGTGCGAGGAAGAGATGTTCAAAGTATAGTAAAAGAGTTGCAAGCTCGCATGAAAAATGAAGTGAAATTTCCCCCGGGATATTATGTTATTTATGGTGGGGCATTTGAGAATTTGGAGGCAGCAAAATCTAGATTAGCCATTGCTGTGCCTGTTTCTTTGTTGCTTATTTTGTTGCTATTGTATTTTGCATTTAACTCAATGAAACAAGGTTTGCTTATTTATTCGGCTATACCATTATCGGCTATCGGCGGTATTTTTGCCCTGGCTTTGCGCGGCTTGCCTTTTAGTATTTCTGCGGGTGTTGGGTTTATTGCTTTATTTGGTGTGGCAGTATTAAATGGTATTGTTTTAATTGCTGAATTTAACAGGCAAAGAGCAGAGGGCTTAACCGATTTAAAAGAGATAGTTTTAGCTGCAACCAAATTACGTTTGAGGCCAGTATTAATGACAGCTTGTGTGGCTTCATTGGGTTTTTTACCAATGGCCTTATCAAATGGCGCAGGTGCCGAAGTGCAACGTCCGCTTGCAACAGTAGTTATTGGTGGTTTGTTATTGGCAACTTTCTTAACCTTATTTGTGTTGCCTGTTTTATACATGTTGTTTGAACGCAAACCAAATATAAAGTATCCAAAGGTTGCAGTGCTTATTGCATTTTTCTGTTTGAACCTAATGCAATTAAATGCACAAACACCTATCAATTTAAATCAAGCTGTTGATTCGGCGTTTAAATACAATCAAGGTTTAAGTGCACAAGATTATAGAACCAAATCGGCCCAGAAAATGAACGGCAGTGGCTGGAATTTACCTATGACCACTGCGCAGTATGAACGTGGTCAAATCAATTCTAATTACTCCGATGATCGTTTTGTGGTGAGTCAGAGTTTAATGTTTCCAACGGTTTATATGAACCAAAAGAAAGTACTGCGTTCAGAATATGAATTGGCTCAACAAGAATTTGTTTCTCAGAAATTGGATTTAAAAGCCGAAGTGTCGAGGCAATATTATTTGTATTTATTTTTGGCAGATAAGGAGAAAATTTGGAAGGAGTATGATGTAAGAATTATAGAACAACTTAAACTAGCATCATTAAGGCTTAAAGCTGGCGAAAGCAATGTCATTGAAAAGGCTTCAGCAGAGCAGCACCGGGCAGAATCAATGAAACAATTGCAACAAGTGACGCTAGAGAAGACAGCATGTTTAATTAGGTTTCAATTGCTGATTGGTACCAATGATTTATTTATTCCTGCCGATAGCTTAACGCGCCTAACACTTACTGTAAAAGATAGTTCTCAATTGACCGCTAGTCCATATTTATTGCGATTGCAAAAGCAAAAGGAGATTAGCATGGGCAAACTAAAATCGGAAAGGTCAAAGTATTTACCTGAGCTTCAATTTGGTTACCAAAATATGTCGATTACGGGTATTGGGAACGATGATATTTATTATCCACGTTCCCAACGTTTTCAAGCTTTTCAAGTTGGGGTGGGAGTGCCATTATTTTTTGGTTCAACCCAGTCAAAATCTAAGGCATTGAGCTTTGAGTTAAAGGCACGTGAATTAGAATATCAATATACCAAAGCCAAAATGAGTCAGCAATTAATTGAATGGCAAAGGCAATTGGTGTCATTAGATTTGATGTGTAAATATTATGAGGATACAGTATTACCTCAAGCCAAAACTGCCCGAGAGGCGGCGTGGAATCAATATCTTCAAGGTAGTCTTAATTTTATGGAATGGACACTCTTGCACAACCAAACCTTGCAAACAAATAATGCTTATTTAGAAACTGTTCAACAGTTTAATCAGTTAATAATTCAATACCAAAGTTACCAACCTTAATAAAAATACTAACATGAAGAATAATATAGTAATAGTTTTTGCAGTGCTTGTGGCCATAGCCTGCAATAATTCCAAGCCTACTGCAGAGGTAGCACAAGATGAAAAAATAAGTGGGGAGTATGTTTATTTAGATAGCTCCCATGCGCTGCTTACACAAATTACAACCATGCATGCCATTGAGAAAAATATTGCACCAATTTTTAAAGTCAATGGCATCATTGATGTGCCGCCACAAAATATGGTTTCGGTAAGTATGCCTTTAGGTGGCTATTTAAAAAGTACCAAGTTATTGCCTGGCATGCATTTTAATAAAGGAGAAGTAATAGCTACTATGCAAGATGCCAAATACATAGAATTGCAACAGGATTTTTTAATTGCCCGGTCGCACCTAGAAATGCAAAAGAATGAGTTCAATAGGCAAAAGGAGTTAAATGCATCAAAGGCTAGTAGCGACAAGGTTTTTCAGCAGGCAAAGGAGGCTTATGAAAGTGCAGTTATTACCTATAAATCTTTAGGTGAAAAGGTACAATTAATTGGTTTGAACCCAGACCAATTAACAGAGGCAACTTTATCCAGAACGATTCCAATTTATGCGCCTATTGCTGGATTTGTTTCCAAAGTAAATGTGAATATTGGCAAATACGTTAATCCTACAGATGTATTGTTCGAATTGGTTAATCCAGAAGACATACATTTGAGCTTGAATGTTTTTGAAAAGGACATGGAGAATTTGTTTATGGGTCAAAAAGTAATTGCCTATACCAATAACCATCCTGAGAAAAAATATACTTGCGAGGTGATACTAATTGGAAAAGATATCGGTTCAGACCGAAGCGTGAATATTCATTGCCACTTTGAAAAATACGACAAGGTACTAGTGCCCGGAACATACATGAATGCAGAAATTATTGGTCCTGGTCGTAAAGCCATAGTAATACCCGAAGAAGCTTTGATGCACGATGGAAAAGATCATTACGTTTTTATTGAAAGAACTAAGGGTGAATACGAAAAGATAAAAGTTGAGCCTGGCATTCAAGAGGCATTGGATATCGAAATAATTTCGTCGGGTGGGATCAATTTGCTAAACGAAAATGTTGTTGTAAAAGGTGCTTATACACTTTGGATGAAGTTGAAAAATGTAGCAGAATAGGGAAAGAAAGGAAGAAGAGGAGAAGGGAGATGTGGAGAAAGGGAGATTTGGAGAACAGGAAATGAGTTAAATTATATTCACCTCGGGGGTGATGGTGATGCCAAATTTTTCTTGAACTGAGGCTTGAATGGCTAAAGCCAGTTCGTAAATTTCATTGCCTGTTGCTCCACCGTAATTAACCAAAACGAGGGCTTGGTCTTTGTGAGCACCAGTGTTACCTACACGTTTGCCTTTCCAACCACATTGCTCTATAAGCCAACCTGCCGGTACTTTGGTAATTTCATTTGGCAAGGAGTAACCTGGTATTTGTGGAAATTGCGTTTTTAAGGTCTTGAATTGGATATTGCTTATTTCTGGGTTTTTAAAAAAACTACCCGAGTTTCCCAATACTTTTGGGTTGGGTAGTTTAGAACTCCTTATTTCAATAACAGTTTCACTTATATCTTTTATACTGGGATCAGAAATACCTTTGCTAGTTAAAATATCTTGTATGGCACCGTATTGGGCGTTAATTTTGGCATGTTTGGCCAATTTAAAAGTAACCGCTACAATGATATATTTATTTTTTTCTTCCTGTTTAAAAACACTTTCACGGTAGCCAAATTTACATTCGGCATGAGTGAATTTTACGAGTTTACCGCTTTCAATTTCTATGGCAAATAGTTCTTTAAAGGTGTCTTTTATTTCTACGCCATATGCGCCAATATTTTGCATTGGTGATGCGCCTATACAACCAGGAATAAGCGAGAGATTCTCTACGCCTCCCCAATTTTTGTCGACGCAAAACTGCACAAAATGATGCCAATTTTCCCCACTCATGGCTTTTACCCAAACAAAGTTATGATCTTCCTTAATCGCATCTATGCCTTTTAGGTTCATTTTTATGACCATGCCATCAAAATCTTTGGTAAGTAAAATGTTGCTCCCACCACCTAAAATGAGTTTTTTTCTTTCGGCTAAATTAAAGGTAGTGCAGAGCACCTGCACTTCTTCAACAGTGTTTACCTCAACAAATTGATCGGCTTTAACATCTATTCCGAACGTGTTAAAAGGTTTTAGCGATATGTTCTGATAAATGACCATTTACGTTTGGCAAGTAAATAAATCTCTTTGAGAAAAACGATATAAAAAAAATATTCTATTTTGCGAACCATGTTGAACCAATTTAAGTTGTTGTTTCGTAGTATGCTTTTGGCAATGATTGTTGCGAGTATATGTCGATTGATTTTCTTTTTGTTGAATCCATATTTCTTGCAATTTTCTTACTTTGATATCGCCAACGCCTTTTTTTACGGGCTATTGTACGATTTCTCTGCAAGCATTTATGTGCATGGTATTTTTATACTGCTACATTTTTCACCAATAAAATTGTTTTATAAAAAATACTTTCAAGTTATTCTGTTTTCTCTTTTTATGGTGTTTCAATCGCTTCTTCTGTTTTTTAATTTAATAGATACAGGTTTTTTCCCAATTTCGGGTAGGCGGAGTGGAATAGAATTGTTTGCTATGGAAAAGGAAACTGATGGCCTGATTGGGCAGTACCTTGTAGATTATTGGTTTTTGACCTTGGGGTTGTTATTGCTTATATGGGCAAATTATTTTTTTTACCAAAGAATATATTATCGCGCTTTATTGGTTCAAACCGAAACAATTAAAGTTAATTGGATAGCTGCAATTGGTTTTAGGTTAATTCTTGTAACTGTTATGGTAATTGGTGCAAGAGGTGGATTCAATCTTATTCCACTAACAGTTATTGATGCAGGCCGACAAACCAGAGCTGAGCTGGTTTCTATGGTTATCAATACCCCATTTAATATGATAAAAAGCACTCAGCAAAATTTTCTTGAAGAAAAAAACTATTTTAATTCTTCAACAGCGTTGTTTTGGTTTGATCCGATTAAAAAAGAGGATGCTATTATTCCTCCAAAAGTAAAAAGAAATATAGTATTGATAATTGTAGAGAGTTTAGGGAAAGAGTATGTTGGAGCATACAACAAGGGCAAAGGCTATACACCTTTTTTAGATTCCTTGTATCATCACAGTGAGGTATTTTTGCATGCTTATGCCAATGGAAAGAAATCTATTGATGGAATTCCAGCCATTTTATCCGCCATGCCTTCTTGGATGCAAATATCTTATTTAGATTGCTACTACCAGGGCAATCAATTAAATAGCATAGGTTATTACTTAAAAAAGGAATTGTACAATACCAGCTTTTACCATGGTGGTAGAAATGGTACTATGAGTTTTGATAATTATGTTGCTTTAAGTAAGGTGGGTGATTATTTTGGGTTAAACGAATATCCCAATAAGGCTGATTTCGATGGGTATTGGGGTATTCTCGATAGACCTTATTTGAGTTATTTTGTATCTGAGCTCTCTAAAAAATCACAACCATTTTTTAGTACTGTTTTTACCCTTACTTCTCATCATCCGTATATGCTGCCAAAAGGATTTGAAGTTGATTATCCCAAAGGAACTTTACCTATCCATAAAACAGTTGGCTATGCAGATGATGCGCTTCGAAATTTCTTTGCCATTGCCAAAACTCAGTCTTGGTATGCCAATACTACCTTTATCATAACAGGCGATCATAGCGCAGAAAATCAAACTGCTTATTATCAAAGTTTGCAAGGTAAATATGAATTACCACTTATTATTTATAGGCCAAATTCACCTATAAAAACCGAAATTGAAACCACCGTTTCGCACCTCGATATTTTAGGCTTAGCGCTTAAGGAGCTTGGATACAATAAGCCATTTTTTAGTTTTGGATCTTATGCTTCTAACAATAATATGCATGTGGCCATGCAATTTCATGATCAATATTACCAGCTTATAAAATGGCCTTACGTATATAGCTTTGATGGCACGCGAAGTTTGGGTTTATATTTACTTACAAGCGATTCGTTGATGAAGAAAAATTTATTGATGGATACAAATTATGCCACTAAAATAGATAGCTTAGAAAATATAACTAAAGCAATGATTCAAACATATAACAATAGGATCATACAAAACAAAACCTTTGAGCCTTAATTAAACACCACAAAATTTGTGTTCGCTAAAGGTCAAATTCTTTTCTCAATTTTTTGGTCAGTGAATTAACCACCAATTCGTATGAATGATCTACTAATTTTAGAATCTCCTTGTCGTTTAAATCAAGGTTAAAAGTAACGGTATTCCAATGTGTTTTCGACATGTGAAATCCTGGTTTTACTGCTTCAAATTCTTGTCTTAGTTCAATTGCCTTTTCTGGGTCGCATTTAAGGTTGCAGCTTTTGGGGTTATCCAAGCCAATGAGGCAAAACATTTTACCCGCTACCTTAAAAACTAAAGTAACATTGTCAAAAGGAAAAGTTTCTTCAACCGCTTTTTTTTGAAGGCAATATTCTCTTAAAATCTCAACATGCATTGATTACAAGATGCCAAATAGCTTGAACCCAACCTGCAGCGTAATCATGCCATTTGTAATGGTTGGAGCTGTTCCTTTGTAGCTAAACGCTGATCCCATGCTTCCTGCGTTGAAATCGTATTTAGCATCAATCCTAAATTTAAGTAAATCTAAGCCAACACCTAGTTGAACCCCAGTGGTTTTCTTCTTCATATCTACCTTTTGAAAATCAGCATTGTTTAAACTAGCAATATCAGTATTTTGTTTGGTCATGAATTGAAAATTTGGTCCGCCATAAATGCGAAATAACTTTAACATTTTAAATCCAACCAATACAGGTACATCTATATAATTTGCTGAATGGCTGAAAGTATAACTTTTTCCGTTATCTGTTAGGGTGATATTGCTTGCACGCTTATTAAATATTAATTCGGGTTGAACAAACAAACCAATGACCATTACTTTAAAACGGCCATAAGCACCAAAGTTAAATGTATTATTGCCTTCAACACTTGTATTAAGGTCAATGGTGTTATTTAGTTTAATGTTATCTGCGCTCAAACCTGCTTTTATTCCGAACTCTAATTCTTGAGAATAAGAGCTTAATGTTAATGCCACTGCGGCAATAAGGAGGATAATTTTTTTCATGTTTTTAGTATTTATCCAAAAGTAAGTAAATTAGTAACAAAAAAAAACCGGAGGCAAGCTCCGGTTTTTTATGTCAATTAATTGATACTTGGTAAGTATGAATAGTTTTTACTTCGCTCCAATTGGTCGTTGAGCCAATTATTTGGGTATTCAACCGTTACATCAATTATGTTACCGTCTTTCATCACCGGCACTAATTTAGGTTGAATAAAGCCTTTATAAGCCGCTACATGTAATTTTTCAAAGCGGTCTTTCACTTCTTTTAATAATGTTTGATCAACTTTTACGCCGTAGCCTTCAACCAGTGCAGTTGCAGCTTTGTAATCACCTTCCGATTTAATGCGCTGTATTTCTTTTAATAACTCACCAAATAAGGCTCTTAGTTTCTCGTAATCGTTAATTTTAACATAGGTTTTGCCATCTTGTTTAAACACAGTTATTACATTGTCTTTTTTACCTTTTTCGTATACCCATGAGGCATTTAACTGGCGGTTACGCATATGCGCTTCTTCTAAGTTCTCACCTAATTGCAAGCGCGTTAATTGGGTAATTAATCCACCACGGATATAACCATCGAATTCTGTTTTACCCACTTCAAGGCTAGGCATCACACCTAAATCCACTAATTTTTGGTCATACACATAATACAATGCCACTAAATCGGCTCTGGCTTCTTCTAAGGTACTTGCGTAATTCATCAATGTTTGATCTGGATCGCCAACACCTTTATTTATTTTGCCAGATGCATGTCCAATTACCTCATGCATATCGGTATGTAAATCGCCAGCCAAAGCACCATATTTGCTAGCTCTTTCAATCTCTTCGGCAGAAACGCAAAACTCTTTCATCATTGGACTTTTAGCACCAATAATATTATAAGAATGAACAATATTTCCTAATGAAACAGATTTAGAGCCATGTTGCTGTCTGATCCAATTTGCGTTAGGTAAATTAATGCCAATAGGAGTGGAAGGATTACTTGCACCCGCTTCTTGTATTACTGTAATCACCTTGGCGGTAATGCCTTTCACACTTTCTTTTTTATGCTCTGCGGCAATAGGCGAATGGTCTTCAAACCATTGTGCTTCCTTGGCTATAGCGGCAATGCGTTTGGTAGCTTCCATGTCTTTTAAACTTACTACCGATTCAAATGAAGCACGTTTGCCAATGGCATCATCATATACTTCAATAAATCCGTTTACCACATCTATTCTACTTTCAGTATCATTTACCCAAGCAATATTGTACTCATCCCAAACTTTTAAATCTCCAGTTTGGTAGTATTTAATTAATAATTCCAAGGTCTTTTTTTGTTGGTCGTTTTCTGCAACAGTTGCTGCTTTTTCTAACCAATAAACTATTTTCTCTATGGCAGCAGAATACATGCCTCCAACTTTCCAAGTTTTTTCAGTTACCACACCATTTACCTTCATCATCTTAGAGTTTAAACCCCAAGAAATAGCATTGGTGTCGTTTACATTTATCCTAGAACTGTAATAAGTATCTACTTCTTTTTGGGTCACACCCTCATAAAAGTTGTTGGCCGAAGCAGCCACATTATCGATCCCAGAAGCTAGGTTCACTACTTTTGCCTCAAAGTTTGGATCAAAAATAATTGGTTTTAAAAATGCAGTAAATTGCTCCAAAGTTTTGCCATTTAATGGTAGCAAACTTGCATCTGTTGCAGCCAGTAATGAGCTAAAGTAATTGAAATCACAAGCTGGTACAAACTTCATGTTGGAGTAATGATGATGAATACCATTTGAGAAAAATACCCTCTTGGCATAAATTTCAAAATTCTTCCAATCGGCTGTATTTTTATCTCCAGTATAGCTATTTAAAATTGCTTCATTGGTTTTACGAATGGTTAGATTGTGCTTATAGCGTTGATCGTAAAAGATATCTCTTCCACAATTTGCAGCCTCAAAAAGGTAATACGATAGCTCTTTTTGTTTGGGTGTTAGGGTTTCAAATCCAGGGATTTCGAATCGCAATACTTGTAAATCTGCAAATTCATCGCAGGTCACTTCAAAGTTAGATTCGTTGTTGGCACTTGATTTTTTGTCTCCAGTGCAGGCGCTAAAGCCTAGCGTAGCGCCAATGGCTCCGTATAACATGGTTTTTTTGAGATTCATATATTAATAACTTAATTTGAGCAAATATATAAGTTGTATTGTGAAAGGTATTACCATTCGTCAAATTCTAAATCAAAAGGTTAAAAAATACAACCAATTGGATTTTATTACGCACGATCCAATTTCAATTCCTCACCAATTTAGCAAAAAGCAGGATATTGAAATTGCAGGCTTATTTGCTGCTATTTTTGCTTGGGGACAGCGTATTACCATCATCAATAAATGCAATGATTTGCTTGCTAGATTGGATCACGCTCCCCACGATTTTATAATAAACCACCAAGAAAAAGATTTGTTGCGGCTTACACAATTTAGTCACCGCACTTTTAACGATACCGATTTGTTGTATTTTGTATTTTTTCTCCAACAACATTATAAAAAGTATGCAAGCCTAGAGCAGGCCTTTTTATTCGGGTTGAACCAAAAAGACCCCACTACAGAGCAAGGTTTGAATGGTTTTAGGGAATACTTTTTTTCCTTGGAGGACGCACCGCAAAGAACAAAAAAACACATTGCTAGTCCGGCCCAAAACTCAGCCTGCAAGCGATTAAACATGTATCTCCGTTGGATGGTGCGCAAGGATAATATGGGTGTAGATTTTGGTATTTGGAATGGCATAAAATCCTCCCAATTAATTTGTCCGCTCGATGTCCATGTAAGTAGAGTTGCTAGAAGTTTCGGTTTGATCCAAAGAAAACAAGATGATTGGCAAACTGCCGTTGAACTTACCAATGTCCTCAAACAATTCGACCCCAAAGACCCAGTAAAATACGATTTCGCCCTATTCGGCATGGGTGTAGAACACGAATCATTGTAGGGGCGAAAAATCTTTCGCCCTTATGCTCCAAGGAAAATTTGCGGTTACACTTACAGGGCGAAAGATTTTTCGCCCCAAGAAAAATTTGTGGTTACACTTACAGGGCGAAAGATTTTTCGCCCCTACATATGCTTTCCCGGGGATTTCGTTGTATGGGCGAAAAATTTTTCGCCCTTTCCCCCT
>CANKQY010000051.1 GCA_947485745.1 Bacteroidota bacterium | reverse complement strand
TGGGGACTTTTGAGTAATTTCTATGGATTGATTTTCACCTCGGTCGCAACCAATAAACAGCAAAGAAAGCACCGTAAAAATGATAAGTCTGTTGCTTAAAAAGTTATTATTCATAGTTTGTTGTTTACTTGGCTTGGTTTATGCTGTAACGTTCCCGGGCTTGGCGAAGGTGGCGATTTTTATGTATAATTTTCATGCGGAGTAATAAATTTCTTTAACCACAAAACTGTCTGCGTAACAATGAAACGCCACTTTTGCTAAGCCCGTGTTACCAGCAGTTATTTTTCGAGTTGTGTCTGTATGAAGTTGATTATACTTTTTGAATTCTGTCTAAATAGGAATAGAGAAAAGAGGTGAAGCAAAAGGGTAGTCAAGAATAGATAGAAATAGAAATCCCGACCTGTATTCACATATTCTGTCAGAAAGAGAATGCTTGCCAATAAATTAATTGTCAATAAAGATTTCAGATAAACAGTCGTGCTAGCACTCAGGAATATTACCGTCTTAAAGTCTATGATTGAAATCTCTCCTTGAATAGTTGTCTTGATAAACTGACTTCGGACTGTGTAAGTACTGGTAATTTCTCTCAGTCTGAAAGTGTCTTGGTTTATTGTCTCCAATTCATATTCTTTCCAGTTGTTGTCGTCAAAGATGTTATTGAATCGATGCAAATCGAAGTTCGTTTCACAAACGCTAGACAAGTAATCTATTATCTCTTTTGGAGTCAGTTTAGTCGAAATACTGTCTTTATAAATTGGGATAATATATGAAATGTAAGTGTTCGTCATTATAATTGCTGGTAACAATTCGCTAGCCGCACCTCAGTTTCGCAAATACCAATAACCAGCGTACGCAACCGTTGCAGATATTTTGCGCTTACCTCTCTTGGTTTTTCCTCTAAAAAACTTGCGAGATATTTAAATTTTTGAGTAATAAACTCGACTACACTTTCCCATAAACCCCCATTTATGGGCATAAGCAAAGTTTTATAAGCGTTATCGCAAACCAACACTCGGTTCAAACCGAAATACCGTTTATAATTAAAATAATTTATTAGGATGAGGGCAGAAAAAGGCATATTGTTTTTATTTGATAGAACGAATTTATAAATAAATTTCAAATTTTTACCATCACGCTATCAATTTTTTTCGCTCAAATGCGCGTTACCATTTCGCAAATTAATTTGGTCATTTTGGGTTCGGCAATTTTGGCGGCGCCCAACACATCTTCTAAACTGGTTTTTTTAATCATGCCCGGTATGCCCAAATCTGTGATCACCGATATGGCAAAAACTTTCATGCCCATGTGCCTAGCTACAATGTTTTCTGGCACGGTGCTCATGCCCACCGCATCGGCTCCTATAATGCGCAGGTAAGCATACTCGGCTTTTGTTTCCAAGGTTGGTCCTTGCACCGCAACATATACGCCTTCTTGCAAAGCAATGCCCATGTTTGATCCAATTTCTTTTGCCAATGCTATCAGTCCTGCATCATATGCATCGCTCATATCTGGGAATCTCGGACCCAAACTGTCTTCGTTTTTTCCCCGCAACGGATGCTCGGGTAGGAGGTTAATGTGGTCGGTCATGAGCATCAAATCACTTATGGCAAAGTTTGGGTTCAAACCGCCAGATGCATTGGATATAAATAGATTTTTAATGCCCATTTGTTTCATTACCCTCACCGGAAAAGTTACTTGCTGCATGTCGTAACCTTCATAATAATGAAACCTCCCTTGCATCACCACTACCGGCACATTGTTAAGGGTGCCAATTAGTAATTTGCCTTGGTGACTCTCAACGGTACTGATGGGAAAGTTAGGGATATCTCCGTACGGGAGGCTATGAGTTATTTGCATTTCTTTAACCAGCGCGCCTAATCCAGTGCCTAGGATAATGCCAATTTTTGCGCCGTTGTTATAGGGTGCTAAAAAGCTAAGTGTTTGTGCAATTTTGTTTAACATAATCCATTATTTGTTGGTTGAAAGCCGACTCATCTTCTTCAAAAAAGGCTATTTCTATGGGTAAATAATAAAAAGGATAGGGTTTTAATTTTTCGGCAAACGGGCTTTGAACCAATTTTTGATAATCTTTTTCGGTTGAAACCAATATTTTATCGGCTGACGTTTGTTCATTAAATTGAGCCAATAATTTGTCTATTTCCAATTCGCTGATGGTATGGTGGTCGGCAAAAGTTTTTACAGTAACATTTTTAAATTTTGTTCTTAAATACTCCTCAAAAGAGTTGGTGTTGGCAATTCCCGCAAAGGCAACGGCTGTGTCGGTTTGAACCAATGCCGATGCGCCAAAATAAGGCATCATACTGCCATATTTGATGTACGAAAAGTAAAGCCTTTGCTGAGGCAAAATGGCCAATTTGTTTTTAATGGCTGTTCTTTCTTCTGCAGGCATATTTGACTTGCATTTGCTCACAATAATAATATCTGCCCTTTGGGAAGCCGAAGCATACTCGCGCAAATACCCCGATGGCACCAAAAAATCATCTACATACAACAGTGCTTGGTCGGTGAGAAGTATATTAACGCCAGGCTTTAAGGCGCGGTGCTGGTAGGCATCATCGAGCAGAATCAATTGTGTTTCTGGCGCATCGTATAACAAATCTGGAATACCCAAAACCCGATTTTCTGCCACCGCCACTGCCATGTTTTCAAATTTACTGTAGATTTGATAGGGCTCATCGCCAAGGGTAAAGGGCGTTGATTGACTGTTGCCAAATTGGTAGCCAATGGTTTTTCTTTTATAGCCCCTACTCAAAACCGCCACTTTCACCAAAGGTTGCAACAACCTGATGAGGTATTCTATGTGGGGCGTTTTGCCAGTGCCACCAAATGCCAAGTTGCCAATATTAATGGTGGGAATGTCGAAGGTGGTTACGCCAAAAATGCCCGTATCGTAAAAGTAATTTCGCAACCTTAAAACTCCCTGATACAGGAGAGATAATGGGAATAAAATGTATTGAAATGCTTTCAAATGAGTAAAGAATTAATGATTGCAAGTTGTTCTTTTTGTTCCAATTATTAATAATTTTATTAGGTAGTGTGCTGTAAAGTGTTCATTTTACGTTCATTAGGAATATTAGGTTTGGATAGTTATATTCGCAACAGCTCAATTAAATTTGGTAGAACTGCTACAGTTGGTATTCTGTGTTTATTAAACTGCATGTTAAAAAACAAAATAATAGTCACAATTTCGGCCCTGATTCTTTCAGCAGCTAGCCTTTTGGCTCAACCGCTCATAAGTGGTGCAGGGTCGGATAGAGCCTCTGTGGTGGCTAGAATTGACTCAAACACTTTGCATTGGAGAGATAAGTTATATCCCATCACAGATGCAGGTGAGTTGAACGTATATGGTTTCGACCAAGGCGATATTCCGGTTTATTCCGATTCTACTTATGCCTTCCGATTGAGTTTGCTGGAGACGGAGATTCCTTTGGAATATAACCAACAGGTTCGCGCATACATAGACTTATATGCAAATCGCAGGAGGAAATTAGTGAGCAGTGTGTTGGCTACTTCTAAGTTTTATTTTCCCATTTTTGAAGAGGTTTTCGACCGTGAAAATGTGCCAATGGAATTTAAGTATTTGGCAGTTATTGAAAGTGCTTTAAATCAAAAAGCAATTTCGCCGGTTGGCGCTGCGGGCTTATGGCAGTTTATGGCACCTACGGGTAAAATGTATGGCCTCAGATCTGATACTTATATAGACGATAGAAAAGACATCATTAAATCTACAGAAGCAGCCGTTAAATATTTCCAAAATTCTTACCGCATCTATGGCGATTGGTTGCTGGTTATTGCCAGTTATAATTGTGGTATAGGTAATGTAAACAAAGCCATCCGTAAATCTGGTGGCAAAAGAAACATTTGGGAGATTATGCCCTACTTACCAAGAGAAACCAGAGGTTATGTGCCTGCCTTTATTGCGGCAGCTTATGTAATGAATTATGCCAGCGAGCACAACCTTTATCCTGCCGAAAACGATATGTATTATCACTTGGATACCGTAATGGTTGATAACAGAATGTCTATTGAAAAATTGGCCTTGGCTTTAAATACAACAACAGAAGACATACGCAAATATAACCCAAGTTTGAGGAGGGGAGTAATTCCATTTTCATCTAACGGCATCATACTTACCTTGCCTTATCACCAAGTGGTGCAGGTGGCCATGCTCAGAAATGATACCAACCTAAATACCCAGTTAAACAACGAGTTAATGGCCATGAACCGCGATATTGAGCGCGTTCAGCATCCAGATAAAGTTATTTACAAGGTAAAGAGTGGCGATTACTTGGCTAAAATTGCCAAGAAATATGAGGTAAGCGTGGCAGATATCAAGAAATGGAATAAGGGAACTATAAAAAACAGTAAAGTTACCAAAGGCCAGAAGCTTAAAATTTATCCCAACAGGGCATAGGTATTTGCCTTTTGGCAGTGGTAAACCATTCTAACATCATTGGAGAGGGTGCTAAAGAATAAATAATCTTTGCCACCCTCTTTTATTTTAAAGGCTTTTCTAATTTCATCGGTGCTTTGCTTAAAATTTCTTTTGGTAATATTGGCCTGAACCAAGCCATTGCTTTTAAGGTATTGCTGTAAGTTTGATTTGGTAAATTCAAATGCCTGAACCAATTCAAAAGCCCTTCCCATAAAGTTAGCTGGGATTATTTCTCCGGTATAAAAGGCACTTTGTGGCGCTAATTGGTTCAAACCGCAATGGTTTGCATAGCTGCTCACCAAACCAGCTTTGATAATGCTGGGGTGAGGTTCAAAAAAATACAATGCTTTGCTGCTTGTGTTTGTTGCAGGCATGGCTGCACTATTGGGACTAAACAACAAATTTGGGCCAGCTTCTTTTAAAATAACAGCCTCTTCTATGGTTTCACCCACATAGTTGTGCGATAAAACTAACAACAATTCTTTTACTTCTAATTTGTTGCCAATAACCACAATTTTTTCAATGCCTACCAATACTTTTTTAAGGTAGCTAATGTCTACCATTGGCGAGAGTTTTAAGAGTACTTTTTTGCCAAGTTTGAGACAAGTATTTTGAATGGCTAAAAAGTTGGGGGTACCTTGGTCTAAAAAGAAATTTCTGGTTTCATTGGGCCTTCTGTCGGCATCTAAATAAATCAAATCAAATTGTGTGGCCAATGGTGCAAGTAAATATGCTTCAGCGGTTTGATCCAAACGCAAAATATTATTTTTACCCAGTTTTTTAAAATTTTCTCGCACCAAAATATTCAATGGCACATTTGGGTCAAGAGAAATTATATTGTCAAATTTTGGTGAAAAGGCCCAATCATCTACCCCTAATCCTCCAGATAAATCGAGCATATTTGTGCCCTTAAAAAGGGAAGATTTAAAAATGGCAAACGCTTCACCACTTGCTTGTTCATAACTTTTTGAGGTAAACCAACAATGGTGTTTCACAAAATGAGGAAGTTTATGCGCAGCCTTAAAGTATACTTTGAGTTGTTCAGCTAATAGCCAATTTAACTCATTTGTATTACCTTTGCATTTAAGTAAATAGGAACTAGCATCTAAATGTTTGTTTTGGGTCAAAAAAACACACAAATCATAAGATTGTACCAGTTCGCCAATTTTGCTCGTTAAATTCAATAGTTAATGTTTAGTAATATGAAAAAGATAATGTATGTTTTAGGTATTTTTGCTCTGTTGAGCTTAAGTGCATGCAAAGGAAGTTGCCCTAAGTTTTCTATGCCAATTCCTTCAGTGAATTTTTCTTTCTAATTAAATTTTATGATAATTTCTTGGCGTAAGTCGGGGTGAAGGCTCTTGGCTACGGGGCAATTTAGGCCAGCTATGGTAATTGCTTCCTTTTGCCTTTCGGTTAAATGGTGGTTAGGAACCTCAATGTTAATTCCAATTTTAACCACCCTTCTTGGTTCGGTGCCCATTTCTTTAACCACGCTTAATTTTGCCCCATCTATGTTTACATGGTGTTTATTGGCTTCTATACCCATAATGGTTAACATGCAAACGCCAAGGCTAGTTGCTAGCAAATCTGTGGGCGAAAAAGCTTCACCTTTACCTTGGTTGTCTTTAGGTGCATCTGTAACAATTATGTTTTCTGAGGATAAATGTTTAGATTTACATCTTAAATTTCCTTCATAAACTACTTCGGATATTAGCATATTTTTATTAATTTTGAAACAAAGTTAAGGATTTGCAAAAGCGCTTTGAATTATTTTTTATTTTATTGTTCACTGGAACATTATCGCTTGTTGCCCAAAACGCACCCATTATCGAACCTCAGTTAATGTACACCCAAAGCAATACCTTTGGGCTCAGCATAAATTCGTTTAAGTCGTGGGGTGCCTTTTACCGCTTAGGTTGGCACAAAACAGGCAAAGAACAAAACCATTTTGAAATTGACTTTTCAAGAATCAAGCATCCAAAAGAGGTGAGGAGGCAAGGATTCAACCAAAGCACTACCCAATATACTTTTGGCAGGTTAAATTTGGCATTTTTTTTACGACCTACTTTGGGTCAAACCATAGCCATTACTGAACGACCCTATAAAAATGCCATAGGTTTAAATTTTGTTTACAGCATAGGAGCCAATATTGCCTTTTTAAAACCTTGTTACATAGAGGTATTTTATCCTTACGAAAATGCGCCTAGTGAAGGTTATTTGGTGAGTGAAAAATATGATCCGGCCAAGCATACCGACATATATAGGATTTATGGAAACTCCGGTTTCTTCAAAGGATTTAGTGAAACCAAATTAAACATTGGAGGTGCCGGAAAAGCTGGATTTCAGGTAGAGTGGGGGCAGTATGCCGATGAAATTAGGTGTTTAGAAGCAGGAGTAACCCTTGATTTATTTTTGAATGCAGTTCCATTGATGGCTCATACAAATTACGACCAAGCTTTTTATGGTTTTTATGTTTCATACAATTGGGGAAATAGAAAATAAGAATGATTGAATTACCGGTATTAGGAGAAGAGAAAGTTAAGAAACCAAGTTGGCTAAAAGTTAAATTACCTACTGGCGAAAATTACCGCCGAGTAAGAAAATTAGTTGACGAGCATCAATTACATACTATTTGCGAAAGCGGCAATTGCCCGAATATGGGTGAGTGTTGGGGCGAGGGTACTGCAACCTTTATGATTTTAGGCAATACTTGCACACGTAGCTGCTCTTTTTGTGCGGTTGCAACTGGCAGAGCTAACAGTTATGATTTAGATGAACCCCGCAGAGTAGCGGAGGCCATTAAACTAATGGCGGTAAAACATGCGGTAATCACCTCTGTTAACCGCGATGAATTGCCAGATAAAGGTGCCAAAGTATGGGCAGATACCATTCGATTGGTTAAACAAGAAAGTCCGGGTACCACCATGGAAACCTTGATACCAGATTTTTTAACCCATTGGGATTTACTTTACCAAGTGATTGATGAGAAGCCTGAGGTGGTATCTCACAACATGGAAACCGTTAAAAGGTTGTACAGAAAAGTAAGGCCGCAAGCTAAGTACGAAAGAAGCTTGGAGCAAATAAAACTAACCAAGGAACGTGGCAGAAGAACTAAAAGTGGCGTAATGCTTGGCCTTGGCGAAACCGAAGCAGAGGTATTAGAGGTAATGCAAGATTTGCTCGACCATAAATGTGATGTCATAACACTTGGTCAGTACTTACAGCCAACCAAAATGCATTTAAACGTAGAAGAATTTGTAACCCCAGAGCAGTTTGCCTACTACAAAGAAGCAGGCCTGGCCATGGGTTTCAAATACGTAGAATCTGGCGCATTGGTTAGGTCATCTTACCACGCGGAGAGGCATATTTAAAAGTGACGTCCTTCGACAGGCTCAGGATGACGTGGTTTGACAGGCAAGTCCTTCGGCAGGCTCAGGATGACGTCGTTCGACAGGCTCAGGATGACGTCGTTCGGCAGGCTCAGGATGACGTCGTTTGACATGCTTATGATGACTAAAGTTGAAAAAACTTCATACTTAATAGTTTTTGAATTTTATTAGATAGTTATGTTTTTTTGCCTCTAACAATAATCTATGAAGATTTTTTTAGGTAGATTTTTAATCTTTTTTGTTTTAAATTTGATAAAGAATAAATAAAATGAAAACCCTTAATATTGCTATTTCAGAGTTAGAGTTTAATAAATTTGGGATCAAAAATGAGAACCTCAATTTTTCTGAGTTGATTGAAATTGTTACAAAGGAATTGTCAATTCAAAATTTAAATAAATGTCTAGAATTGGCAGAAAAGAATGGACTATCAAAATTGACAATAGAGGAAATTGCAAATGAGGTAAAAGCAGTTAGAACAGATGCTAAAAATCGTAATTGATACTAACGTCCTCATTTCTGCACTAATTCAACGGAGTTAACCTTACCTAATTATTTATGATATTTTTTTGAAAGATAATATTCAATTATGTGTTTCAAATGATTTAATGAAGGAGTATTATGAAGTACTTTGTAGACCTAAATTTTCCAAATATCCAGATTTCTTTATCAGGGCAGAGGCTGTACTAGCAGAAATAGAATCAAAATCAAAGAGATATAATCCAACAATAAAGCTCGAATTAATATCAGACCTAGATGATAACATGATATTAGAACTAGCTGATGAATGTTTAGCTGATTATATAATTACAGGTAATACAAATGACTTTACCTTTTCAACCTATAAACAAACTAAAATAGTTTCACCTAAACAGTTTTGGGAAGGATATTTTAATTAACTGAGTTTTTCATGAAAAATTGATGACTTATTTCCCAGTCATTTTCTTTCTGATGTCTGTTAAGATTGGTGCTAGTTGCTCTGCGTTTTTATAACCAACAACCACTTCCATTTTCTTACCTTTTGGGTATAAGAAAATAGTGGTAGGGTAGCCATTAATAGAATTATTGCTAATTGCCCCAGCTAATTGCTCGCCAGTGTATGTTTTACCTTCGTACGAATAGGAGATGCCTTGTTGTTCTGGATTAAACTTTACGGCAACAAAATCTTTGTTCACCGCTTCAATGATATTCGTTTTGCCGTAGGCATCTTTGTCCATACGCTTGCACCAGCCACACCAGTCAGTATATACATCAACCAACATTACCTTGTTTTTCTTTTTGGCCAAATCATAGCCTTTGTTAAAATCAAGCCACTTGATTTCTTCAGCAGATTTAAATGAGCTAGATAGGGCAGTAGTAAGTAATAAAAATCCTAATATTTTAATATTCATGTTTTTGATTATTTTGTGCGTTTAAATGAAAGAAGCGTTTCAAAAATCTTCAAAACGCTTCTTTTGTCAAACTAACGAAAAATCTTTGAGATTGTTTTGTTAATTTTTTTCTGCCATGTTAATTACCTTGTCAGAGATATAAGTTCCATTTTTTAACTTTTCTCTTATTTCCATGAAAGCTTTGATGGTTCTATCTACTTGATCCAAATTATGCACTGCAGTTGGAATTAAACGTAATAAAATCATTCCTTTTGGAATCACCGGATATACTACTACCGAGCAGAAAATATGGTGATTTTCTCTCAAATCATGCACCACCGAGGTAGATTCACCCACAGTACCGTGCATAATTACCGGACAAACAGGTGAGCTGGTTCTACCCAAATCAAATCCTTCTGCTTTGAGTCCGCTTTGTAGGGCATTCACAATTTTCCAAAGGTTATCTCTGTATTCTGGGTGTTTACGGATTAAATCTAATCTTTTTAGGGCACCAACCACTATCGGCATTGGAACAGATTTGGCATAAATCTGAGAGCGCAAATTGTAACGTAAAAACTTTACTACATTTTTATCTGCCGCTATAAATCCGCCAATTAAGGCCATTGATTTGGCAAAGGTTCCAAAATAAATATCAATACCATCTTGGCAATTTTGCTCTTCGCCAGTTCCTGCACCCGTTTTACCCATAGTTCCAAAACCATGCGCATCATCTACAAATAAACGGAAATTATATTTGCTCTTTAAAGCCACAATTTCTTTCACCTTTCCTTGGGCGCCTGTCATACCAAAAACACCTTCTGTAATCACTAAAATAGCTCCGCCCGATTCCTCGGTTAAACGCTTTGCACGTTGCAATTGCTTTTCAAGACTTTCAATGTTGTTGTGCTCATACACAAAACGCTTGCCCATGTGTAAACGAACGCCATCTACAATACAAGCATGACTTTCTGCATCATACACAATCACATCGTGTCTATCAACAAGGGCATCAACGGTTGAAACCATTCCCTGGTAACCGTAGTTTAGCAATACGGCATCTTCTTTAGATACAAATGCGGCTAACTCTCTATCCAATTGCTCATGGTAAATAGAATTACCGCTCATCATTCGCGCTCCCATTGGGTAACCTAAGCCATATTGTTCAGTGGCATCAGTATCCGCTTTTCTAACTTCAGGGTGATTGGCCAAACCTAGGTAGTTGTTTAAACTCCAATTTAGCATTTTCTGACCACGGAAATTCATTTCTGGTCCAATTTCACCTTCCAATTTTGGAAACATGTAATAACCATATGCATCATCTGCGTACTGACCCAAAGGTCCGATTTTGTTCTGTAATTTCTCAAAAAGATCCATTTTGTCTGTTTGCTTTTAAAGGTGCGAAAGTACGCAAATGGAGAGGTGTTTCCAAATCTTAGAAGACTACTTTTCAACCATTTGTTTAAAATTTTACACGCAACTGTATTTTTATATCCGTTTTTTTATTCCCTTCAATGGTATCCCAACTGCTGCCAATGCTGGTAGATTCTGGTATATAGGTGTGGGCTAACCTAAATTGTATGGCCGTTTTTTTACTTAGGTGATAGGTTCCCATTGCATAAAACCGCATGCCATTTTCATTGAGCAAACTCTGAGCATAATTGTACATCACATCTCCTTCTTGCACATATATTCTGGCTGCATAATCCTCAATTTGAAAAATACAAAAGCGTGCCCTAAAGCTCCAGGAAGTATTTTTAGGATGGTAGTTAAAGTCGTGGTATATCATGCTGCCTTGGTATTTTTTGCCATCAGTTTTAATGGCATTTATTTTTTCAAACCTTGCTTGGTATTGCCAACTCGCATTCATTTGATAGCTCAAATGAATCCTAAATTGTGCCCTGGTATTTTGACTCAATTGTTTGGTAATAGTTTGTTCCACAGGCAAATCTTTCTCTGCTTGTTGGTACCTACACCTAAAATTAATACTCAAAGTTTTGGTAAAAGAATGCAGGTAATCAATTAAATAATCAGCGCCTTTGCTGGGCAATGCAGCCTGGTACCGTGGCTTTGGCGATTGAAACAAATCTGCATACACACTCCATTGTTGGTTTCTTTTTGGCCTAAAGGTGAAAGCAGTGTAGAGTCCTTGCTCATTGCCAACTGCGCTTTGAGCACTCCAAGCATTGGAAAAAATGTTTTCAAACCCACTGCCATAGTTGCGGTAAATAAGCATCATTTCTAACTTGCTATGTAAAGGAATCAATGAATTGAACATGAAAGCCTTTTTTCCTGTGGTTGTTTTGGCAGCTTCACCACTTAGGATAATGCTTTTGTATACATAAGTAACATCCATACTCATAATATTGTTCAATAGCGGATTTATTAATCGTTTTAAATTATCTTGGTTCAGCAAACTGCTACTCTGTTCTTTTTTGGCATAGTTAATTCCAAGCTGAAAATGTTTTGCTCCGTATTTTAAATGGGCACCCATAGTTTGTTGCCAGGCCGATTTTCTCTTGGTAATTTCACTGGCAGTTCTGTGCAAGCCACTCAGGGCAATGCTTCCAATGATATCTTCGTTTAATAAACTATCATAAGCAACACTTGCAGTTACAGGTTGCACACTTGTAAAAGCATCAAAATTGAATTTGTTTTTCTTTAAGCCAATGCCAAATCCTCGCATAAAACCACTTTCATTGAGTGACCTATATGGCCTTATTCCTTCGCCATAGAATTGCGATTGCATGACCAAGGAAGATTTGCCATTGAACATAGAAGTACCCATGCACAAGCCCTTGCCCATATTTACATGGAAATCGCCAATGGCTAATGTTTGCAATAACCCTTTGCCTTTATACACAAGGTGAAAGGTTTGAAAATCGCCTGCCTTATTCCATTTTTCTCCAGCATCTTTTTCTATTCCAAATCCCAAATAAAGTTTATTGCTGTAGGCAAATCTATATCTCACAGACAAGTGTTCGGCGCTGCCCGCATATATATTTTGAATTTGATAAGCGTTGGTATTTTGCAAAGTTCTATCACCTTGCAAAATCAATTCGTGGTTACCTTTTTTGAGTAAGGCGGGTAACGACAAGTAATCACTCATTTTGCGCTCATCTACCTTCACAAAGTAGCTCAATAATTCAATAACGGTTTGATCCAAGCCCTCAACCGCTTGTAATTCGTATATGCTTAAAAATGGACCATATTTGGACAGGTGATTTAATAAGGCATTTATTTCTTTTGGGTTCAAAAAGAATAACTTAGATAAAGTAAGGCTATTTGCTTGGTTAATAGGAATAGGGTTGTTTATCCATTCTTCAATACTTAATTCTAAGTCGCTTTGATCTACCTCTGTTGCTTGGTTATCCAATATTTTTTCAAGGGTTATTTTGATCCAATTATTGGCAGGCGTATTGTTTTGAGCTAATAAGAAAGCGCTGCTATAAACCAATAAAAGCAATGTTAAAAGTAGTTTCATTTTTTTTGCCCAATCATAAATTGAAATTCAACAAAGGAGCTAAAACCTAAAAACCTGTGGTGGTTTGTGCCTAGAATAATTTTTGTTTTCTTGCTTTTGTAACTGGCGCCAAAGCTGGGTTGTTGCGGGTTGTTTTTATATCCAAAGAGTAAGTTAAATTGATCATTTAATTGGTATTTTAGGCCTAATTTAGAGGTGCTTTGTTGTTTCAATACCTGCTCTATTTCTGCGTAAAAAATAAGCTGTTCATTGTATTGAAAGGAGCTGCCTAATTGAATGATGGTAGGTATTATTTCTGTACTTTCTAAGGCATAACTTGCACCGTTTAAATTGATAATTTGCGACGATAAATTCCACTTTTCGTTCAATTGAAAAAACATACCAATGTTGCCAATAAAATTTCCCCTTGATGGTATTTGAAATTGTTGGGTAATTAAATAATTGAAGCCAGCACCTAGGTATAAATGTTTACTGAGTTTTTTGGCTATGCTGCTAGAAATTAGCTGTTGGTTAAAATAACTGTTGCCTTGTTGGATCAAACCGAAACCAAATGGAAGTTTATAGCCAGGATTTTGAAAACAGATACCGGCTTGAGCCAAATTCTTTTGAAAATAGGGGGTTGTATGAACCAAACTTAGCGTAGTTTGAGTGTTTTTGGCAATTAAGGCTGGATTATTGAATACCTCAAATCCAGAAGGGCTCAAGGTGCGTATTTTAGCTAAGGATAGGCATTCTGCGCCAAATGTTTGGCCAATTATTTGACCTTGAACACAATGGTGCCAGCATCCTAAAAACAGTAGGGGTAAAAAAGGGTTTTTCATGCGACTAATTTTGCCGTTAAACTAGGTAGATTTTATAACAACCTGATTACTAAATTGAATCCTTTTTAATTTTTACTTGCTTAGAATGACTGCCAATCCCTATTTTTGCAACCTCTAAAAGAAAATACTAAATATAGGAAAATTATGATGAATGTAATTTATTTGGTTCCTGCACTTGGCCTAGTTGGCTTAATTGTAATGGCCATTAAAAGTGCTTGGGTAAGCAAGCAAGATGCGGGAGATAAAAACATGCAAGAACTTGCAGGTTATATTGCTGATGGTGCAATGGCTTTTTTGAAAGCCGAATGGAAAGTACTTAGTATTTTTGTGGCTTTTGCTGCAGCTTTATTGGCTTATTCAGGAACAATTCATGAAGTTAATGGTAAGCCAATTCACTCTAGTTGGATTATTTCTATTGCCTTTATTATTGGTGCAGTATTTTCTGCAACTGCAGGTTATATAGGCATGCGAGTTGCCACTAAGGCAAATGTGCGCACAACTCAAGCTGCTAGAACAAGCCTAAAGCAAGCGCTTAAAGTTTCATTTACAGGTGGAACCGTCATGGGCTTAGGTGTTGCTGGCTTAGCTATTTTAGGTTTAGGTGGTTTGTTTATAGTGTTCTTAAATATATTTGCTGATTTAGGCGTAGATACTGTTAAAACTTCTATTGAGGTTTTAACTGGCTTTTCTTTAGGAGCTGAATCAATTGCCTTATTTGCCCGCGTAGGTGGCGGTATTTACACCAAAGCTGCAGACGTTGGAGCAGATTTAGTTGGTAAAGTGGAAGCTGGTATTCCAGAAGATGATGTTAGAAATCCTGCAACTATTGCAGATAACGTTGGAGATAACGTAGGTGATGTAGCTGGTATGGGTGCCGATTTATTTGGTTCATACGTGGCAACTATTTTAGCTACCATGGTTTTAGGTCAAGAAATTGACGCCAGCGGGGATCAATTTGGAGGCATGTCGCCAATATTATTGCCTATGCTCATCTGTGGATTGGGTATTGTATTTTCTATAATTGGAACTTGGTTCGTAACCATTAAAGATGATAAGTCTAGTGTACAAAATGCTTTGAACCTCGGTAACTGGGTTTCAATGGCCATAACAGTTGTTGCTTCTTATTTTATAGTAATGTGGATGTTGCCTGAAACATTGAGCATGCGTGGTTATAATTTCACCAGTTTAAATGTATTTTATGCCATATTGGTTGGTACCATTGTAGGTGCCATTATGAGTATTGTTACCGAATATTACACTGCTATGGGCAAAGCGCCAGTATTGTCTATTATACAGCAATCATCTACCGGACATGCTACTAATATCATTGGTGGTTTATCGGTAGGTATGAAATCTACTGTTATTCCTATTTTAACATTGGCAGCTGGTATCATGGCTTCATATTACTTTGCTGGTTTATATGGTGTAGCAATTGCTGCTGCAGGTATGATGGCAACTACTGCTATGCAATTAGCTATTGATGCTTTTGGACCAATTGCAGATAACGCTGGTGGTATTGCAGAAATGAGTCAGTTACCTCCAGAAGTTCGTGAGCGTACAGATAATTTAGATGCAGTTGGTAACACCACTGCAGCAACAGGAAAAGGTTTTGCAATTGCCTCTGCTGCTTTAACTTCGTTGGCATTATTTGCCGCATTTGTGGGTATTGCTGGTATTGATGCCATTAATATATACAAGGCAAATGTATTGGCTGGTTTATTTGTTGGCGGTATGATCCCATTTATTTTTTCGGCATTGTGTATTCAAGCGGTTGGAAAAGCAGCAATGGATATGGTACAAGAGGTTCGCAGACAGTTCCGCGAAATTCCTGGTATCATGGAATACAAAGCAAAACCTGAATACGAAAAATGTGTGGCTATTTCTACCAAAGCTTCTATCAGAGAAATGATGTTACCTGGTGCTATTGCATTGATTACACCATTAATCGTTGGTTTCGCATTTGGTCCTGAAGTATTAGGTGGTTTATTAGCTGGTGTTACTGTAAGTGGCGTGTTAATGGGTATTTTCCAAAGTAACGCAGGTGGTGCTTGGGACAATGCCAAAAAATCATTTGAAAAAGGAGTGATGATCAATGGTGAAATGTTCTACAAAAAATCTGAACCACACAAAGCCTCTGTAACTGGCGATACTGTTGGAGATCCATTTAAAGATACTTCTGGTCCTTCTATGAATATCTTAATTAAATTGATGTCGATTGTATCTTTGGTAATTGCTCCTTATATTGCTGTAGAGGGCGGTATGACTGATAACCAAGGGATGAAAATGAATGGTGCACAAATGGAATGTTGTGGTGATATGATGTCGACTAATAGCGGCATGGATATGGGTAAATGCGATATGAGCCTATGCAAAACCATGACTAAAGAAGAATGTGCGGCCTATTGCGATAGCGTTGGATGCAGTGCCGAAGAAAAAGAAATGTGCCAAAGCATGTATGGTGCAGATGGTAAATTTAATGAGGCTAAATGCAAAGAAATGTGCAAAGCTAAAATGGGAAGTTCTTGCATGGAAGGTTGCGATAAAGATTGTAAAACTGCCGAAGAGTGCGCCAAATCATGCGGCGACGTTTGTGTAAAGTCACATGCTACCAAAATGAAATGTTGCAGCACCGACGAAGAAAAAGGTGAGCACAAGCACTAAGAAAATATTTTCAATTAAATAAAAGAAGCCACTTAATTAAGTGGCTTTTTTTATGGATAATTCATGCACTTTCATTTTGAGCATCACACCTAAAAAAATGATGTATAAACTAATGCTCATGATTACATGACTGATATCTTTAAAATTAAACCAATCGCTCAATGAGAATCGGGTGGTATGAACCACAATCGAAAGTGAGCTGAACAAAAAGCCAACTAAAATAAAGCCGCTACCTTGGTGCCCTTCATTATAACGTTTGAGGTGATTATATAGCGTTAATAAGATAACAAAGACTGCATTGATTTTTATCAATAGGAAGTCGTTTATACCGATTACCAGTATGGTAAGAGCGGCAGTAAGCAAAATGCTTAGTTTCTTTAAAATTTGTTTGAGGTTATCGGTTAATTTCGATAATTCAATATTAGCTTGTAGTAAAAAATAGGAACATGGAATGCCAGATAGGTTCATAAACAACCAAATATAATAGTAGTCGTTGCTGCCAAAATAAGATTTAAAGCCATGGGTAAATGCGCCAATAAAACTTGCAATTCCCATATATAAGAAGAAGAATTTCCAGTTTGAACCTAACGTAAACTGAACAGGTTGCTGGGTTAATTTTTTGAAAAAAAATAGAGATAAACCACCAGTAATAAGGTTTGTTACAACCGTAGTTGGCTCCATTAAATGGATTTGCAGTAAATCTATACCAGTTTCTTTCATAGGCAGAAAACAAAAATAAGCAATTGCGATTAAACGGCTATTTTTTTAAATAATCTATTCCATATCGTATTGCTTGATCTTTCTGTATAAGGTTCTTTCCGATATACCTAATTCTTGTGCAGCCTTTTTGCGTTTTCCATTGTGCTTCTTTAACGACTTCCTAATTAACTCAATTTCCTTGTCTTCTATGCTCAATGATTCAGATTCTGCTTGGGCTTCGGTAATATCAATGATTTGTGAGTTGGTATTATTTATTGGAGGGTTTGGAATATTAACAAAACCTTGATTAGTTGGAATTGGGTTTTGTTCCTCTCTAACAAAATTACTTTTAAAAGTTTTATTTGGTTCACCCGGATGATTTGTTTGATTACTTTGCATCAAATCAAAAACAATGGATTTTAAATCGCTCAAATCTTTGCGTAAATCATACAACACTTTATAAAAAATATCGCGTTCACTAAATTGTTGCTCTGGGGAATTAGAGCCAATAAGCATAGGTAATCCTGGCTTTTCGGCTGGTAATACCCTTGTTAATTCAGTGCCATTCACTATTTTGTCTTCATCCAAAACCGACAATTGTTCGGCAATATTTTTCAACTGGCGGATATTTCCTGGCCAAGAATAATTTTGCAAAATATTTAAAGCATCACCTTCCAAAACCACTGGTTTAGAGCGGTATTTTTCTGCAAAATCGGCACTAAATTTTCTAAACAATAAATGAATATCTTCCTTTCTTTCTCTCAAGGCTGGTACCTTAATTGGCACAGTAGAAAGCCTGTAATACAAATCCTCTCTGAATTTTCCTTTATAAGAAAGTTCCATTAAATCTCTGTTGGTTGCGGCAACAATTCGCACATCTGTTTTTTGCACTTTGCTTGAACCCACTTTAATGAATTCGCCACTTTCTAAAATACGCAGCAATCTTGCTTGAGTTTCTAGGGGCAATTCGCCAATTTCATCTAAGAAAATTGTACCGCCACTCACGGTTTCAAAGTATCCCTTGCGCGTTTCATGCGCTCCTGTAAATGATCCTTTTTCATGGCCAAACAATTCGCTATCTATTGTTCCCTCTGGGATAGCGCCACAGTTAACCGCTATAAATGGTCCGTGTTTCCGGTTACTCATGGCATGAATAATTTTGGAAAAGGCTTCCTTTCCAACGCCACTTTCGCCATTGATTAAAACAGTAATATCTGTGCTCGAAACTTTTACAGCTGTTTCTAATGCTATATTTAGCAATTGCGAATTGCCAATAATTTCAAATCTTTGTTTAATATCCTGTAGGTTCATATTAATATAGTTCTCTTTTTGTTATAATGGGGATACCCAAAAGGCCATTCCTAATTTCGTAATTTACACCATTAAAAAAGGTAATGGTATTGGTTGGTGCTCTGTCAAAGCTTTCAAATGTTCTTGCTTTGGGGTAGTCAATTAAAAATTCATCGCTATAATTAAAGGTTATAGATTGTGGGTTACTTTGATTGC
Organism: Bacteroidota bacterium; assembly: GCA_947485745.1. Lineage (GTDB taxonomy): Bacteria > Bacteroidota > Bacteroidia > UKL13-3 > UKL13-3 > B1. The sequence continues at coordinate 1,095 of CANKQY010000051.1, read as the reverse complement.
CTGTTTGCACTTTCTGATAAAAACTTGCTATGTTGTGTTTGCTTTCTTTGGCAGAAAATGAATACCCATGCATTTGATTGAAGACAAGCAAAAATGTTACCAAACAAGGGCTATATCCAAAAATTCCGTTGGCCAATAGCAACCACCTGTTGTAAAAAAGATTCATTCTTTTCAATGGTTCATATAAAACAATTCCCATTAATATTCCAGCTAGGGTAATAAATATCGCAATGTTTTCGGGCTGAACCAATAATGCACTATGCAAAAAATACAATATCATAGGGCAAATCGTTGGTCCAAAGAAAACAAAATTATAAGTCCAATGCCATTGTTTGTATTTGAAATTGTAGTGTATGCTTTGCGGAAGTGGTTCATACAAATTGCGTTTATTTAAATCCTCTCTATTGTAGGCATAATCTTCTGCAATGTTCAATGGATTTTGGTTCAGCAATACACAAAAATGCGCGTAAGAGTTAGGCAAATCTCGCTTGAATAATTCGGGCTTTTCAAAAAACATTTCAACGCATTTACTAAAAACAAAAGGCAAATCATCTGCATTTTCATTGAGGTGTTGCATAGAAGTTCCATCTGCCTTTGCGGCACATTCTTTTTTTATTATTTCGAACCAAGTATCTAGGTAGCTTCCAAATTTTAAGTCGTAATGTTTTCCATTGAAAACTGTTCTAACCAAGGCCAATGCATATTGCGCAAGACTAATGTTTTTGCCGGTTTTGGCATGAAGGTGATCCATGGCAAAGTCTTGCCACGACAATGAAATCATTTTGTTTTGGTAAGTAGATCCAGAAACTGCTTCTCCCTTCGATTTTACAAAAAATGCCTCAGGGTATAAATTGATATACTCATAACCATAAAGCCAAAATTCTTTTAAGCCAAAGGTGAGTTCTACCAAATTTGAAATCACTAAAATTCGAATTTCATCATTGATTTCAAGTGATTCTTTTCCTATAATTTCAACATTGTTAAATACCGATTCTACTCTTTTTGCAAAGCGCATTTTGCCCTTCTCGCTCAGGTTTCTGTAATACAAGTGGTACTTGTATAAGAAATCATCCCAGGTTTGAAAAAAGGCAACTT
>CANKQY010000050.1 GCA_947485745.1 Bacteroidota bacterium | reverse complement strand
GTACAAATAGAATTTTTAATGAGTAGGCCAGAAAAAAATACAACTTATACCATCAATTTTGGAAACAGTATTGTTGATGTAAATGAAGGAAATATTCTGTTAGACTATTCCTATGTTTTTTCCACTGGTGATATCTTAGATTCAAATACCGTAAGTGGAATTGTGAGTTATGCATTCAACAATAAACCGGAGAAAGATATAATAATTGGCTTGTATAGAAAAGAAAATTTCAATGATACAATCTTATATAAAAATTACCCTGCTTATTTCGGTAAAAGTAAAGAAACAGGTGCTTTTAATATTCAGAATTTACCAAATGACACATTCTTTTTAGTTGCCTTTAAAGATGCAAATGCTGATAGTAAATATCAAAAAAATGAAATTGTCGCATTTGAACTTAAGCCACTAATAGCAATGGGTGAACCAGATAATTTAAATATTAAATTATTTGAGCCTTATATTAAGAATAATAATACAATCATAGATAGCTTAAGCAAATATAGGGGTATCTATCAATTTTGTATTTACAATCCAAAGGACATTAAAATAAACCCTGTTGGAATAAAAAATTACTATACTAATTTAAGTAAGGGAAAAGATAATATAGATACAATTAATATTTACCTGCCCAGTGTTATAGATACCGCAATGGTTTTATTTGAAATAGGGTATGCAGACACTATATTAACATCAGTATTAAGAACAAAAAATAAAAGTAAATACAAAGACTTTACATTAACTATTGATGAGCTTAATAAGCCTAATGATAGTATCCATATAAAATCAAATTTACCCATTGAAAAACTTGCTATAAATCAACTTGTCTTAACGCAAGATTCTATTATACTAAAACCAAAATACTTTAATGTTATTTCTAATTTTGAATGGGTACTATATTATCCATTTCAAGAGGGTATAAATTATAATATAAGTATAGCTGATTCTGCTATAAAGAATATATATGGTAAATATAATAAAGGTATAACTACTAAAATAAATGTTCCTAATAGAAGGGGTTTTGGAAATCTTTTATTAGGTATTAATAATATACCTACTGTGCCTTTAATTTTTCAAATAGTAGAAGATACGCCGGAAGAAAAAGTAATCATAGAGCACTTTACAAAGCTTAATTTAAATATGGAATTTAATGATTTAAAACCTGGTAACTATAAAATAAAGTTTATTGAGGATCTTAATAAAAACGGAGTTTGGGATAGGGGGAGTCTTCAAAAAAGAATACAAGCAGAACGTGTTTTCTACCATAACCAAGTAATTATTATAAAGGCTTACTGGGATGTTGAACAAACTATAGATTTAAATAAAATTATAACTAATTAAATATCAGTTATTTTAGTTAATAAAAAAATGATGATGAATTATTAATTCTGTTAATAAGAAAGTTAATAAGCCTTATTTAGCTTGTATAGAACTTTAGTAAAATGTCGCATTGTGCATAGCGTTGAGGAAAGCGCGACTTTTTACACTTTAGGTTAACATAAATAAGTAAATTTAATTATCCCCAATATAGTGTTTAAAGTGATATCAACCTATGTAGATACTTTGAATAAATAATTGAATATCTAATATATATAGCGTTAATTAATTGTTAAGTAATTCTAATAAGTATATAAACAATAGTAAGAAAAAACTATTTTCCACGCTATTCACATGCTTACTATTAAAACAAAGTATAAGGTATATTAAAGAATAATACATTGTGTTGGTTGAAAACTCTTGCAAGAGATGTGATGGATGAATTACCTTTGATTACGAAAAAGCGAAAGAAATGAAAGAACAGTTAGAAAAATTTAAACAGCAAGTTGAATCATTTGAAATTAAACAAAATGAGCAAGTTGAAATATTTCGTTTGAAATTTTTATCCAAAAAGGGCGAACTGAATGAATTGTTTGAGCAATTTAAAACAGTTCCTGCGGAAATGAAAAAAGAGATGGGGGCTTTATTAAATCAGGTAAAACAGAATGCACAACAAAAGTGGGAAGAGGCCCAATCACAATTTAAAAATAATCATTCAAAAAATAATCATTTTAAAACCGACCTAAGCCTTAATTCTGAAGAGACTTTTGAAGGATCGCGACATCCTTTATCGATTGTAGAAAATGAAGTAATTGAGATTTTTAAAAAGCTTGGATTTATATATGCAGAAGGACCAGAAATAGAGGATGATTGGCATAATTTTTCAGCTTTAAATTTTCCAGCAAATCATCCTGCTAGGGATATGCAGGATACATTTTTTATTTCTGATAATATTGCATTAAGAACACATACATCTTCTGTCCAGGTGAGGCTAATGGAAAAACAGGTTGTTCCGATTAGGGCAATTATGCCAGGTAGAGTTTATAGAAATGAAGCAATTTCGGCTCGAGCCAATTGTTTTTTTCACCAAATAGAAGGTATTTATATTGATGAAAAAGTGAATTTTGCGGATTTAAAACAAACCTTGTACTACTTTATTCAAGAGTTATTCGGCCAAGATATTCAAGTTAGGTTTAGACCGAGTTATTTTCCATTTACTGAACCAAGCGCAGAAATGGATATTAGTTGTTTATTGTGCAAGGGAAAGGGTTGTAATGTATGTAAACAAACCGGTTGGTTGGAGATTTTAGGATGTGGTATGATTGATCCAAGTGTGTTACAAGCGAGTGGAATAGATTCAGAAAAAAATAGTGGATTTGCCTTTGGAATGGGTATAGAGAGAATTGCTATGTTAAAATATGAAGTAAAAGACTTAAGAACCTATTTCAATAATGATGCTCGGTTTTTAAATCAATTTAGCGCAGAATAAATAAATAATTATGAATAAAGGACCAATTTCTCAGTTTATTGAGACACATTACAAGCATTTTAATGCTGCAGCATTAGTAGATGCAGCAAAAGGTTATGAAACCCACTTAACTGAAGGTGGTAAAATGATGATTACACTTGCTGGAGCCATGAGTACAGCGGAGCTTGGAAAATCATTGGCAGAAATGATTAGACAAGGCAAGGTAGATATAATATCTTGTACAGGAGCGAATTTAGAAGAAGACATCATGAATTTGGTTGCGCATTCTCATTACAAGCGTGTTCCAAATTATAGAGATTTGTCGCCCCAAGATGAATGGGATTTATTAGAAAATCATTATAACAGAGTAACTGATACTTGTATTCCAGAGGAAGAGGCATTTAGAAGATTACAAAAGCATATTCATAAAATTTGGAAGGATGCAGATACAGCCGAAGAACGATTCTTTCCGCATGAATTTATGTATAAAATATTATTGAGCGGCGAACTAGAGCAATATTATGAAATTGATCCTAAGAACTCATGGATGTTAGCCGCAGCAAAAGCTAATTTACCAATAGTGGTTCCGGGTTGGGAGGATTCCACTATGGGAAATATCTTTGCCTCGTATGTAATTAAGAATGAAATAAAAGCCACCACCATGAAGTCTGGAATTGAGTATATGGCATGGTTAGCTGATTGGTATGTAAAAAACTCTGAAGGCAAAGGGATTGGATTTTTTCAAATAGGTGGCGGTATTGCGGGAGATTTTCCAATTTGTGTGGTACCTATGTTATATCAAGACATGGGAATGACCAACATACCATTTTGGGGGTATTTTTGCCAAATAAGCGATTCTACAACGTCATACGGATCGTATAGCGGAGCAGTGCCAAATGAAAAAATTACTTGGGGAAAACTAGACATTCATACACCCAAGTTTATTGTAGAAAGTGATGCTACTATTGTTGCGCCACTTATGTTTGCTTGGATCTTGGGTTGGTAAAAAATTTTTCAGCCTTCGGCCGCATTTGTTTTAAAAACCCCTTATGTTTTTTGGGAGGTTTTTATAGAAATATACCCTGGGTATTAAACCTCTTTTTAATAAAAATAAGCGCCTAAAACACTATTATAATCTGTTGGCTAAAGTAAAAATATTAAAAGACAGCAGAACTTATAAAATAAGCTACAATAACAGTTACAATTGCGGTGGTGACCCCCGGAATCATGAAACTATGATTGAGCAAGTATTTACCAACTTTTGTAGTACCTGTTTTGTCGAAGTTAATGGCGGCAATAATTGTAGGATAGCTAGGGATGAAGAAAATTCCGGCAACGGCAGGATACATGAAAATGAGAGACGGTTGAAGAAGCCCCAATTTGATACCCAGTGGCATAATTGTTTTAACTGTTGAGGCTTGGCTGAATAGCAGCGCGGCCATGAAAAACAAGGCAATTGCAAATACCCACCCAAATTGCCCAACAACACCCTGTAGAGCATCAATTAAAACACCTTGATTCGCTTGAATAAATGTGTTGCTCATCCAAACTACACCAAAAATACTTACCACGGCCTCGGCCCCCGCTCTAAATATGCTGCTTTTAGCAATGTCGGGTGCCTTTACTTTTGCTAAAAGCACATTAATTAGTACCACACAAAGCATGATTAACTGAATGTTTTTTTCCATAGAAATATGAAGTGTGTTTTCAAAATATTCTTTGTTAGATGGGAAAATAATACCCATTATAACCACGGCAATCACACCTAAAAGGAAAACCAATACCGACAATTTAGACTCTATAGAAAACACCTTGGTTGGTGTTTCATGATTACCCTCTATACTTTTTTTAAATTCAGGATCTTTTAATTTTTCTTGGTATTCTAAATCGTCTTTTAAATCTTTACCCAGGGAATTGGCCACAAAGGCCCCAACAGCGAGGCCTACAATACACGCAGGCACACAGACCATCAAAATATCAAGAAGGCCATAGGTGTTTCCTTGGATACCATTAAGCTCATTAAGCAAAGCCACCGTTGCTGCAGAAATTGGGCAAGCAATGATGCCAAAGTCGGACGCGATTACAGAAATGCTTAATGGCCTTTCGGGCCTGATGCCTGTTTTTGCAGAAACCTCCGCAATGATGGGAAGAATAGAATAGGTGATATGTGCGGTGCCTGCAAGGGCGGTAAAAAGGAATGTTACAGACGGCCCAATAAACGTTATAAGAGAAGGTTTTTTGCGAATTAGTTTTTCTGCAAGGCTAACCACATAGTCCATGCCGCCCGCAACTTGCATAGACGCAGCAGCTGTGACTACGCATAGAATGATTAACATCACCTCAATAGGAGGATTACCAGCCGGCACGCCAAAGCCATAAACAAAAATAAGTGTGCCTAAAGCCCCCATTATACCAAGGCCTATGCCCTTAAGTTGAGCGCCTATTAAAATAAATGCTAGCAGCAAAATTAGTTGAATCCAAAACATCGTGTTTCCTTTTTAAAGCCGAAAAGCCAATAGTTATTTCATTTTCATTAGTTTGATATTCGAAAAACCTAATAAATATAAAAACCAAATATGAGACTATTCTCTCAAAAATGGAAACATATATTTAGATAAATAGCATCATTTCTTGTTGGAGTTTCATGGCCTCTTTGTTAGCATCCTCGGCAAAATTTATCCCAGATGAAGCATAGATAATACTTCTAGAGGCATTTATCAGCAATCCGATATCCTTTGATTTGCCATATTTTACCACCTCCCGTAGGCTACCACCTTGCGCACCCACACCGGGCACCAAAAGAAAGTGATTAGGCGCATGTTTACGAATGATGCCAAACTCTTGGGGCTTTGTTGCGCCAACAACAAACATTAGGTTTTCTTCTGAGCCAATTTTACAAGTATTGGCTAAAACGTGTTCAAACAAAAAGGCCTCACCAATTTTTTGTTGTTCATAATCTGCGCTGCCGGGGTTGGAGGTTAGGGCCAATACTATGCCCCATTTACCCGGATATTGAAAAAATGGGGCTATTGAATCATTTCCCATATATGGTGCAAGGGTTACAGAATCGGCATTAAGGGTTTCAAAAAACGCTTTGGCATATTGGTTACTGGTATTACCAATATCGCCTCGTTTTGCATCGGCAATTGTGAAGCAATCTTTAGGAAGATAATCAAAGGTACGTTGCATGCTTTCCCAGCCCTTTGCGCCCGTTGCCTCAAAGAAGGCGGTATTTATCTTATACGAAACACAATAATCTTTTGTGGCATCTATAATAGCCTTGTTGAAGCTAAAAATGGGATCAGGCTCAGACAATAGGTGTTGCGGAATTTTTGTGATATCTGTATCTAAACCAACACATAAAAAAGACTTTTTCCGTTGAATTTCTGAGATAAGTTTATGGCGACTATACATATTAGAAAATAAGGTTTACAGCAACTACAAAATTATTGAGCATGCCGCTGTTATTTAATGGTTTTGCATTCTCTGGCCAGGCTTGCCCCTGGTTTAAGTTTCTTAGGCCATACTTTGCAGAACCCTGGAGCGCAAAATAAGGAAATTGATATTGGTAAGATATAAGCGGAGCCCAATCACTTTTATCTAATTTTGGCGACACACCTAAAGGATAGCTGCCATAATCGACATACATGTATGAATTGATTAAACTTGAATATTGAACACCAGCACCAAAGCGGTGCTTGCTTTTTATAGAGAATCTTTTGAAAACCATAAAAGGAAAGTCTAAATAAAGTAGTTTTATGGAGCTTATTTCGCCCGCTTGTGCAACAAAATTACCACCCCTAAAAGAAATATGAGATTCTTGTTGAAGAGACCAACCAGATTTAAAGTTAAAACGACCATATGCGCCCCCTAAAAGGCCTATCAACGGTCTGTTTTCTGGCAATGCAGTTCCTAAAAGAGAGCCCATTTGAATACCCATCACGATTCCAAATCTGGATTTTTCGTCGTTTGATGGTTTAACCCAATAATTAGGTTCGTCGTCATAATCTGTGCTGTCTTCTTGTGCAAAAACGGCGGTATAACTTAGCAAAAGAAAGAAAAGCAGAGTTGGCTTTAAACGCATGTTACAAAACTATGTTTTAGTAACGTAAAATAGTTTAAAAAATTCCAAATTAATTTATAAAAAACTATTTTACTCTGTAACGCCAACGCTGTACATCGTATCCAGCGAAGTACCCTACGGCCCCACCCACAATATTAGTAGGTAGGTTGGCGGGCGGCACTTGAAATGGGCCGGGAATGTTTGGGTTTTGGTTTCCATAAGCAGCAATAAAATCATTCATATTTCTATCAATGGACCTAAATATGGCTATGTATTCATCGCCAGCGTTAAACCTGGCAAAAGGAATTTCAAAAACATATCTTTCATTAATCGGGGTGAAGGAGTTGTCGAATAAAATTTGGTTGCCGCCAAAAGAATCCCTTTGTGTAATGGTGTCAAAGTACCCATTTACAAAATAAGTATATTTTGTTTGCGGCCTGCTGTCGAATGCCGAGTAACTAACCGAATAGCCGGAAGGTAAGAAAGGCGGCTCCGCCTCTTTCCATGTTTGAAAGAAGCTATCTATCTTAAACATTCTTTCTAGCTTGGTTGATGCTGAGTATGTTTTGTTGTTGTAGTTGATTGACAGGTTGTAAATAGAATCGGTTTTTCCAAGATAGCCCTTAGCTGGTCTATATAGGCTTTGAGAGGGAACAAAAGCAAAATTAACCCCATTTACATTCACCGTTGCGTTGTTTACTATTGGCGGCTTACCCGCAACAAAATAATTGGTGCTTAGACTAAGCCTAACATACGAACTATCTGCTTCGGTAGTAACCTCTCCTTCAACCACTAAAATAGGATCTCTGTCCGCCACCTGAATATTGATTTTTTCTTTACAACCTATTAATAATAAGATTGCAACTAAGAAGCTGTATGAAGCGAATTTCATTGTGTATTTATCTTTAAAATTTGAAGTTATAAGTAATTGAAGGAACGAAGGTGAATAAATACCATTTATAAACAACAGGAACATTATCTAATGTATCATAGCTTAGGGTGTATGCGTTTTTCCTTCCATAAAGGTTGTAAACCGCAATAACCAAATCACTTTCATTTTTATAAACCCTACCCGGTCTTTTCTTTCTGCCGATAGTTAGAGATAAATCTGCGCGATGGTATGCAGGAAATCTAGCATTGTTTCTTGCGCCATAATAAATGGATGGTTGAGTTCCGCCAAACAGGCTATATTTTTGGTTAGCTTGGGTAAAAGCCTCACCTGTGGCATAAATAAAATTACCAGATAGGCTTAATCTTTCCGTTAGTTCGTGGTTTACAACCACCGTTAAATAGTTGGTCCTATCGAATCGAAATGAATACCATTCGTTGTTGTTGATATTGTTTGCTTGGCGTTCACTTTTTGAAAACGTGTAGCCAACCCAACCGGTAGTTTTTCCTGTTTGTTTGCGCATAAATAGCTCCAGACCATACGCCCTTCCTTGTCCAGCAACCACCTGAGCTTCAATTGCCTCGTTGAACTGAATGTCTGCGCCATCTCTGAGCTCAACCGTATTCTTCATTTTTTTATAATAGGCTTCGGCAGAAAACTCAATTATGTTGTCTCTAAAGTTTTTGAAATATCCCAGCGCAACTTGGTCGGCCATCTGCGGTTTGATGTAATTATCACTAGGTGTCCAGAACTCTTGTCCTGTTGAGGCCGTGATATTTTGAATGAGGTGCATGTATTGATACATGCGGTTATATGAGCCCTTTACTGAGCTAGATGAATTAAGTAGGTAGGTTGCATTCAGCCTTGGTTCAAACCCCATGTTGGTGTTATAAATTTCACCTTTTGTATAGTTTGTATATTTATTGCTTTCGAATGGCGCTTGCTTTATAAACCCATTTTCAACAATAGTTGGATTTCCACCAACATAATTGATGCTTCTTCCTTCCCCCATATTTGAAAATATTGAAACACGTGCACCATATTCTGTGGTAATCCTTGAATTTAATTTGATGCTATGTGAGGCATATAGGTCCTGTTGTATGGCTCTTTTTTTAGGCAGCGCATCGGATGTTACTATTGAAGCACTGCTAATGGGATCTATTTTACCTGGAAGGAAAACAAAATTATTAAGCTTGGCGCCAAATTTTACGAGTGAATTTGCGGTTGCATAATAACTAAAATCCACCTTTAGGTTCAAATCATCAATAAAATTTTGTCTGGTAAAATTAAGGTTGTCACTGATGTTGATATCGAAATTGTAGTTGTATCTGCTGTATACTAAACTTGTATTTACAAAAAGCCTACTATTAAAAATATGGTTCCAGCGGAGGGTTCCGGTTTTATTTCCCCATCCAAAACCGAAAAGCCCCCCAAACCCTAAATCATCTCTGCCAAAATAACCAGATAAATAGAGCTTGTCTTTGTAGCCTAAAGCATAATTAAGCTTTAAGTTTAAATCCCCAAAGTAGGCAGTAACATCTTTTAATTCTGCTCTCAGCGGAAAAAACAAATCGAAGTAACTTCTTCTGCCTGAGATTAAGAAGGAAGACTTATCTTTGATGATGGGCGCCTCAATAGTTAAACGAGAAGAAAGAACACCAATGCCCCCGGTTACGCCGAGTTTTTTGGTGTTTCCATCTTTCATGTGCACATCGAGTACACTAGCTAAACGACCACCATATTGAGCCGGGATTCCACCCTTATAAATTTCAAAATCTTTTACAGCATCGCCATTAAATGTGGAGAAAAACCCAAGCACATGAGATGGATTGTAAACCACGGCTTCGTCTAATAAAACCAAGTTATGATCAATATTACCACCACGAACGATGAAGTTGGTGCTGCCATCTCCAGCCGCTTGCACGCCAGGGAGAAGTTGAATGGCCTTAATAATATCTACTTCACCCATTAGGATTGGAATTTTTTTAACCTGCTTTACATCAATTTTAACAACGCTCATTTTGTTCTGAGAAATATTGTCGTTATTGACCTTATCGGTTTTGATCACCAGCTCTTTTAATTCCTTTTTTGATTCGGAAAGCTCAAAATTTTGGATTAAATCTATGCTAAGGTTAACAGTTTTTTTGATAACAGTATAACCTATGTAAGATATTTCAACTTCATGATTTCCTGGGGGTACAGAAAGCGAATAAAAGCCATAAGCATTTGTGGTGGTGCCAATTTTTAACTCTGGAACAGAAACGGTAGCGCCAATTAATTCTTCGCCATTTTTAGCGTCTTTGATGTATCCACTCATACTGTGGTTGCGGCTTTGAGCTTGAATATACCGTATTCCCGAGAAGAAGAATATAAGGGTAATGAGGAGTTTTGTTTTCAAAATTTAGTTTTTTGACTTGGTTATTGATGCTGCAAAACTAAGCCCATACTTTGCAGCACCAAGTTGTAATAGTTGAAAGCACTAAATTGTTTGATAAAACGCTTATATCTATAGATAAGCGGAATGAACCTTCTAATTAATCGAAACTTTTTTAAGAAGTAAGCTGTTTTTGTTGCCGTAGGAAAAGTAGATAATTAAGCCAAAAACCAACCAAATAGAAAAGCCAATCCAGTTGCTTAAACCAAGTTCTGTCATTAAATAAAAATTACTGCATAAGCCTAAAACAGGTAATAATGAATAGTTTCTTTTAAAGCTAAAAATAGACATAAACAAGCACAGTATTAAAAAGGAAAAGAGTGGAATTTGTTGCCAGAAATGGTTGAATTGAAAAAACAACAGAAAATCACCTAGGCGAGTTAAGAGTAACGCTAAAATGGAGGCAATAAAAAGAGCGGGCACCCAATATTTGCCATTGATGTAGGGTACTCGGAAGCCAGTGTGGTATTCGCTTTTATGGCTTTCCATTTTAATAACGCCAGCATTTACTAATACAAAAGCGAAGAGGGTTCCTATGCTAGACAAATCTGTTACTTCTTTTAGGTTCATGAATAGGGCAGGCACGGCAACTAAAATGCCGGTAATGATAGTGGCGAACCAAGGGGTTTTGAAGCGAGGGTGAATGGCGCTAAATTTTTTAGGCAGCAGGCCATCGCGGCTCATGCTCATCCAGATGCGGGGTTGGCCATTTTGAAAAACAAGCAGCACACTTGCCATGGCAATAACCGCACTAACAGCAACAATACCCTGCATCCACTTGAGGTTTACCTTTTCAAAGACAAATGCCAGAGGATCACCAACGCCAAGCTCGGTATAACTAACCATTCCGGTTAACACCAACGCAATTAAAACATATAGAATGGTACAAATAATTAAGGAAGCCACCATGCTTCGAGGTAAGTCTTTTCTTGGGTTTTTACATTCTTCGGCAGTAGTAGCAAGCGCATCAAATCCTATGTATGCAAAGAATACAGAGGAAACACCTTTGAGCACGCCCTCCATTCCGTTGGGAGAAAAGGGGCTCCAGTTATCTGGGTTTACATAAAAAGCGCCGACCACTATTACCATTACCACCACAATTAGCTTAACTATTACCATTACGTTAGCGGCATTTTTTGTTTCTTTAACCCCCCTAAAAATTAGTGCCGTAATTGCCAACACTATTCCAACCGCCGGCAAATCCAGAATTAATTTAAAGCCTAAAACAACTGGTGCATTAGACCAAGCAGTGTGTGCCTCTTGCAGGGCAGCTGTGAGTGGTTGGTTTGAACCTAAAAGTGCCGTAGCCTCTTTAAACCCTCGTTTTGCAGACAGGTAATCCATGCCAAAGTACTCGGGAATATGCCAACCTAAACCAGCCATTAAACCAGTAAAGTAATCGCTCCAACTAATCGCCACTACAATGTTTCCAATGGCATATTCAACAATGAGTGCCCAACCAATAATCCAGGCAATTACTTCTCCAAAAGCCGCATAGGCATAAGTGTATGCGCTACCACTTATAGGAATAACAGAGGCAAATTCTGCATAGCACATGGCAGAAAATCCGCATGCGATGGCGGTAAAAATAAACAAAGCTACCACTGCTGGTCCGCCATTGAAGCTTGCGTTGCCAATGGTACTAAAAATACCGGCACCAATAATGGCGGCGATACCCATTGCGGTAAGATCGCGAAAGCCGAGTGTTTTTTGGAGTTGATGTCCGTTTTTCTCGGCCAAGTCATTATCCGCGAGTATATCGCGTATGGTTTTTCGGCGGAAGAGTGTTTTTAGGTTCATGTTGGTAGTGTGTTAGCTCTGGTGTGTGAAGCTTCAGTCCGTCCTTCGTGCTTGATGCCCCAGCCTGAAGGCTGGGGTTGGGGAGTTAGAGTGTGGAGTAGCTGTCTGTATTCCCAGCCTGAAGGCTGGGGTTGGTGGAGGTAGTGTGAGTTAGAGTTGTAGTTAGAGTGTGGAGGGATATCATGACTAGAGGTTGGTTTCGATGTAGTCTATGAGAGAGTGGATGCATTTGATGTGAATTTCTTGGGCACGGTCGGCGTAGTTGCTATGAGGCGCCCTGATTTCGACATCGCAGTTGCCGGCCATTTTTCCGCCGTCTTTGCCGGTTAAGCCAATTATTTTGACACCTTTTTTGCGGGCTACTTCCATGGCGTTAAGCACGTTTTTGCTGTTGCCGCTTGTGGAGATTCCGAGCAATACATCTCCGGGGCGACCAATGGCTTCGAGGTACCTGCTGAATACAAAATCGTATCCATAATCGTTACCTACACAAGCCATGTGGCTCACATCGCTCATGGATATGGCGGCGATTGCTGGTCTATCATTGCGGTATTTGCCAGTAAGTTCTTCGGCAAAGTGCATGGCGTCGCACATGCTGCCACCATTACCACAACTCATGATTTTGCCTCCTGCTTTTATGGATTCAACCATAATTTTACCAGCAGCCTCAATGTTTTGGAAGTTGGTATCATCTGCTAAAAATGCTTCTAATACGCTATGTGCTTCGGTGAAATGTTGTTTGATATTGCTCATGAAAATAAATATTATTTGGCAGAGAAAGCCTTCTTACCTGTTTCTAAAAAGGCTACAAAATTAGCTACGTTTAAATCGTAAGCTTTTGGTTCGGCCAACACTTTTTCGTTAGCATCAATTAAAACATAATAAGGCTGGGCATTGGCGCTGTATCTACTAATTTGAAGGTCGGCGTTTTGTTTTCCTATGGTTTTCTTTTCGCGTTGATCGTAGGTACTGGTATACCATTCGTTTTGCGGCAATTCTGTTTTATCGTCTACATATAAAGCCAAGACTACATAATCATTTTGAAGGCGTTTGAGTACTTCCTTATCAGACCAAACATTGGCTTCCATTTCGCGGCAGTTAACGCAACCGTGTCCGGTGAAGTCTATGAATATTGGCTTGTTTACTTTTTTTGCATAAGCCAATGCCTGTTTGTAATCAAAGAAACCTTGCAACTCATGAGGCAAATGAAAGAGGTTATTGAACCTAATTTCGCCTAACTCGTTTTTTGCTTCATGTGCGTTTTGGTTCGAACCGCCCTTTGATTTACTAAGATCAAAATCTAGGGTTTCTTGAGGAGGCAGATAACCCGCTAATGCTTTAAGTGGGGCGCCAAACAGGCCAGGCAATAGGTATAGTACAAAGGTGAATGTTGCAATTGCCATTACCATTCTAGGCACCCCTAAATACGGCATGTCACTGTCGTGGCTAAATTTAATTTTACCCAAAAGATAAAGACCCATGAGGAAGAAAATTACAATCCATATGGCGATATAAATTTCGCGGTCTAATAATCCCCAATGGTAGGTTTGATCGGGAATGGATAGAAATTTAAATGCAAAAGCAAGTTCAAGGAAACCCAAAACAACTTTTACTGAGTTAAGCCAGCCGCCAGATTTTGGCAGGTTTTGAATCCAAGAAGGGAATATGGCAAAAAGCGTGAAAGGAGCAGCAAGGCCAGCGCCGAATGCCGCCATGCCTAAAAGTGGTTTGATAAAATTACCGCCAACAGCTTCGATGAGCAAAGAACCAACAATGGGACCGGTGCAGCTAAAAGAAACGAGCACCAAAGTAAACGCCATGAAGAATATTCCAGCGAATGAGCCCATACTACTTTTTGAATCAACAGAATTTACAAATTGGTGTGGCAAGGTAATTTCGAACATTCCCAAGAAAGATGAAGCGAAAACAATAAAAATAATAAAGAATAAAACATTTGGCACCCAGTGGGTGCTGAGCCAATTTCCAAAGTCTGCGCCTAATCCAAAGAAGGCAAAAACCAAACCAAGTGAGGCATAAATTCCAACAATACTTAAGCCAAATGAAAAAGCACGTTGCAATGCTTGGGCCCTTGACTCACTTTTTTTGGTAAAGAAGGTAACTGTCATTGGAAGCATAGGGAAAACACAAGGTGTAATGACAGCGATTAATCCACCGAGGAATGCGAAGATTAAAAAGCCCCAAAGGGATGTTTGGTTTTTGCCAGATACTCCACCACCTAGTTTTTGTGTTTCATT
Organism: Bacteroidota bacterium; assembly: GCA_947485745.1. Taxonomy (GTDB): domain Bacteria; phylum Bacteroidota; class Bacteroidia; order UKL13-3; family UKL13-3; genus B1. The sequence continues at coordinate 5,334 of CANKQY010000050.1, read as the reverse complement.
GCCTGTTTTTGAAGCTGTATCTATTGCATTAGGCTTTTGTTGCGTGCTAACAGAATCTGCATTTGGCAATTCAGTTAGTGTTGTTTCGGCATTAATATTTTGGGATGCGTTTTCGGCAACACCGGTAACTTTTATGTTTTTAAATTGTAAATCGTCGTTAAACAAAACACACATGCCCGTAACCTTTGAGCACTCCTGAAATTCAATGGCTACTTTGATCACAGGGTTTGCCTGAATAATTTTTACCCTCTGTCTGAACTCTGCCTTGCCTTCGAAAGTTGAAACGATTCCTTCGAATACCTCATCAAAATGTTTGTGGCTTCCAACGGGTTTTAGTTTCCCTACAAGTTGGTAGCTTGGGTGTTTGGCAAAATCGAAAAACGCAACAGTTGGTCCAACGCTATCGCTAAAGTCGGAAGAATACATGTACCAATATTTCTGAATTTTTGAGATAAAGATGAGTTCTATTTCCTCTCCCATGTTCACCTCTGTTTTGCTTGTTTTTAGTTCCCAAGTAGGTTTTTGTTGTATTTGAGCTGAACCTATAAATGGACTAAGGCCAAAGAGTAAAAGAAGTATGGTATTGCGTATAATTTGCATATTTTGAAAATGATAATGTAATAACGAAAGCAAGTTTAGTTATTGCCTTAATAAAAACCTAAAAAGACAGATAACAAATGTAGGGAAAGGCGAGAAAAAGTAATTTACAAAAAAGGTTGCAGTTTAAAATAGGGATATGTATTTATATTCAATACAGCGGTTTGTGTTGTGCTTATTAATCTATACAACCACTGGTAAATGTGGGCAAACGCGTTGGGTGGTAGTTGCTTTGATTTATATATTTGTGAAAATACTATGAGAAAACCGCCTTTATTCTTTTTACTAATTTTATGGGGCAGCCAACTTTTGGCTCAAACCGAAAACGCTTTGCCTGCGCCTAAATCAACAGTGGAGCAGTATATTGAAAAATATAGCGCTATAGCCATAGATGAGATGTTTAGGAGTAAAATACCAGCATCTATTACTTTGGCGCAAGGGATTTTAGAAAGCGGTAATGGCAATAGCCGCTTGGCTGTTGAGGCGAATAATCATTTTGGCATAAAATGTAAAAACACTTGGACAGGCAAAACGCTTTTTGAAGATGATGATGCGCCACAAGAGTGTTTTAGGAAATATGATGCGGCAATTGATAGTTATAGGGATCATTCGGACTTTTTAATGCGTAATACACGCTACGCATTTTTATTTGATTTGGATCAAACCGACTATAAGGCATGGGCTACAGGGCTAAAGAAGGCCGGGTATGCAACAAACCCGCAATATGGAGATTTGTTGATTACCTTTATAGAACGCCATAAGCTGAACCGATTTGATATAGTAAAATTAAGTGAGGAAGAGGATAGGGAACTAAAGGAAGAGAAGGCCGAGATTGTTAAGAGTTACGGCAAAGAATTTGTGAACAATGGTGTACCAGGAATTGTGGCCAAACCCAATGAAAGCTATGCTCAAATTGCGCTAGATTACGACATTAAGGTACATCAGTTGTATAGGTACAACGATTTAAACAAGGATGCAGTTTGTGTGTCAGGCGATACGATTTACTTAAAGGCAAAAAAGCCCAAAACAGACAGTCTTTATCATGTTGTTTTTGCGGGGCAAACGATGCGTTGGATTAGTCAAAGGTATGCTATTAAATTAGATAAACTTTTAGAAAGGAATTTAATGTTTGCAGGCAATGAGCCAAAGGAGGGTGAGCAGATTTATTTAAAGAACAAACGCAATAAGGCGCCACTGTCTGTTGATACTGTAAATGAAGCAAAACCTTATTCACAGTCAGCGGCCGCCGCTCCAGCAACAAACTCTGTTGACACCCAATACAACGAAACGGTTTATGACAATCCGATTCAAAATATAGAAACACAAAAGCCAGTAGAAACAATAATTGGTGTGGATAGTACCCATTCATTTAAGGAGAATTTGAGCTTTTTCCACACAGTACAGCAAGGAGAAACCTTGTTTGGTATTGGAAAAAAATATGGAGTAAGAGTTGATGCTATTAAGTATTTGAATTTACTTGAATCGGATTCGATTGGAGTAGAGCAGCGGTTAATCATTAACCCGGCTATTACAAGCGCAGATACCAAAGAGCCACAAGCCATTCCTGGGGTGCATATTGTAAGGCAAGGAGAAACATTATATAGTATTGCCAAGTTTTATGGAATGGTAACCATAGACTTGATGGCAACAAATAATTTGAGTAGCGAGCAAATTTATATAGGTCAAAAATTGGTGGTGGTTTCTGTTAAAACGAGCGGGGAAGTAAAAACGCCAACCAGCGCCCCAGCGCCAGTATTTCATTTGGTTCAAAAGGGCGAAACACTATACAGTATTGCGAAAAAGCACGGGGTAAGTGTAGCAGAAATTAAGGAGTTGAATCACCCGATGAATGATGCTGTATTGCCAGGACAAAAAATTAGGATACGTTGATTGCAACCATTTTTGATTTTTTTACATCAAATAATTTAGTAAACTTGTACTTCGAAAAAAGGTTTTGAATTGGGTTGAACCTAAAAACTAAAGAAATAGAAAATGAAAAAAACACTACTTATAGCCATTTTATTTTGCTCTGTGTTGGCGGCACAAGCTCAAATTAAGTTTGGGTTTAACAATAACTTAGATTACGACAATTGGAACAATAACGATACTAGCGCGGGTGTTGAATTGGTGGTTTGGGTTCCTAAAAACGATACCCTACAAATTCAAGTTGGCGCAGACGTTACTGCCATTGACGGCAATGCAAGAAACGGTTTTGAATTTAACTTTCCTCCCTTTAAGTGGATTTTTCAGCCAGGAGTAAACATATATGACTCTACAAATAGAAAGGTGTTTAAATACAACTTCCCTGCGAATACCACCTTTTTTGGCGAAAGAGATTTTTATATCAAGCTAACAAATTTAATAGGCATTACTACATCAGATTTATATAACAACAGAGATTTGATGCGCGTAATTATTGATTATGATGGCACCAATGTTGGCATTAAAAAATTGAGTTCACACAGCTATAGATTGTATCCAATGCCTGCATCGAGTAAGTTGTTTGTAGAAGGTGCTAATCCAAGCAGCTTTGAGGTATATGACCTTGCAGGCAGGTTAGCCAGTTCTGGGGCGGTAATGCAAAGCAGCATAGATGTTTCTGAATTAAACAATGGATTGTATGTGTTGCATGCGCAAACAGAAAATGGATTAATAGTTCAGAAATTTTTGAAGCAATAATTATTTGTTTATAATATTATGAAGAAAGAGCTCTGCAAATTGTGGGGCTCTTTTTATTTTTACCAACTCAAGCAAGATGAAGCCAACCTTTTACATATTTGATTTTGACAGCACCTTTACAGAGGTAGAGGCTATGGAAGAGCTTGCAGAGATAAGCTTGGCAAACGACCCTGAGAAGGAGCTGTTAATTGAAAAGATAAAGCAGCTAACAGATATGGCCATGGATGGAAATATGCCGTTTAATAAGTCGTTGAAGGCAAGAATAGCCCTGCTATCTGCAAAAAAATATCACATAGGAATGTTGGTAAACCGTTTGCGAAAAAGGGTTAGTCACTCATTTGTGCGGAACAAGAAATTTTTTAAAGAAGAGAGAGAAAATATTTATATTGTATCTGGTGGTTTTAAGGAGTTTATTGTACCAATAGTAAAGCCCTATTTTGTTGACCCCAGCCATGTTTTTGCGAATACTTTTGTGTATGATAACAAGAACAATATAGTAGGTGCAGATGAAGATAATTTTTTGTCACAGGAAAATGGGAAGGTGAAGCTTTTGAAGCAATTGAAATTACAAGGAAATGTAGTTGTAATAGGAGATGGATATACCGATTATCAGATATACGAAGCGGGATTGGCACATAAATTTTTTGCCTACACCGAAAATGTTTCAAGGGCAAAGGTATTGGAAAGGGCAGAATGGATTGCACCAAGTTTAGATGAAATTTTATATACCGAAAAGCTTCCAATGGCACTATCTTTTCCAAAGACAAGGTTAAAGGCTGTGTTGTGGGGAGAAGAAACTTTTTTGGCAGAGCAAGCGCTAAAGGCAGAAGGATATAAAATTGAAAAGTTACCAATTAAAAGCAATAAATTAATTTTAAAACAAGGCATACACGATGCTCATTTGTTGCTGTTTTCGGAAGCTGCAGATTTGAGTAAGGTTAGTTTAAAGGAAATTAAACTATTAACTGCAGGGGTCTGGGGAGAGCAGGTTAATGCTGAGCTTGGAGACAAATGGGCACAAAGTGGTGTAGCTATTTTTGGCAGTGAATATGCGCATACTAGGAGTATTGCAGAGTTGGCCTTACTTTTAATTCTTCAGTTAAACCGAAATTTAGGAGCAGAGTTGCAAGGTAAGCGACTGGGAATTATTGGTTATGGCCACAGTGGCTCCATGATAAGTGTTATGTGTGAGCATTTAGGGATGGAAGTTTTTTATTATGATATTGATGAAAAGCCAGCTCTAGGAAATGCCAAAAGAGTAAAGCTAATTCCTGATTTATTAAAGAAATGCGACACCCTAGTATTGAGCACAGGAAAAAGATTTGGCAACGAGGAGTTAATAGGCGCAAAGGAGTTAAAACAAATGCATGATGGTGCTATATTGATTAATTTGAGCTATGACATCACTGTTGATTTGAAAGCTTGTCAAGCGGCACTAAATAGCGGGAAACTGGCAGGCTTTGGCATGGATTTTATGAACCAAAACCCTGTTGAAAACAACTGGAAGGAAAACAACATTGTATTAAGTTACCAAAGCAGAATGGCCACTAAGCAAGTGCAGCAGAATACGGCAAACATGTTAGGTGAGCGCTTAATTGGCTTTATAAATAGTGGAAATACAAAAGGCAGTATCAACTTTCCTGCGTTGAATTTGCCAGCATTATTGCAAAGCCATAGGTTCATTCATGTTCATCAAAATAAGGCAGGAGTATTGGCTCAAATAAATGGGATACTGGCGCAACATAAAATAAACATTACCGGGCAGTATTTAAAAACCAATGATAGCATTGGCTATGTGATAACCGATGTGAACAAGCAATACTCAGAAAAGGTGCTCGACGATTTGCGGGCAGTACCCGAAACCATTAAGTTTAGGGTATTGTATTAAAAAGATTATCCGAAGTTAATCTCGGTGCTATCGCCAATATTTAGGCTTTGGCTCATGCCCTTTAGTAAGGCATCATTGCCAATAAGAGATCGGTGTAAAATGGCAAATTCTATTTGTGCATACGGACCAATAATAGACTCTTTTATGGTTGCGTAATTGAGTATGGCATT
>CANKQY010000049.1 GCA_947485745.1 Bacteroidota bacterium | reverse complement strand
CAATTGAACAGAAGAACAACTGTAAAAGTATTAGATATCTATTGGGAAAAACCTAAGCCAAAACCAACAACACCAGTTGCACCGGCGCCAAGAGGAACACCAAGGCCTCCAGCAGGAAGACCAGCTCCGGCGCCAGCGACCACTCCGGCGCCGAGGAGGTAACCCCCGTTCGACCCATTCGACAGGCTCAGGGTGACGTTGTGGGCTCAGGGTGACGTTCCATTCGACAAGCTCAGGGTGACTTGGCGAGTTAAGGGTAGTTGGAAGAAAAAAATTGCAGAGGCACAAAGTGGCACGGAAATAAATCGTGAACTTTGTGCCTTTGTTGCTTTGTAGCCAACCTAATATATGCTATTTTTGACTAAAGTTGAGTTGAGCACCTGAAAATGAAATTCATAAAAATAATCATAGTTTATTTGTTAATGGTTGTGTCAAATAATTTAATGGCACAGGAGCAACAGTCAAAGCCTTACCAACTTGAGTTGGATAGAGCTGATATGGCTTTTCTTTCGAGGAAGTTCAATACAGCAGCTCAGTTATACCAAAAGGTATATCCCAAAATTAAAGAAGAGGAAGAGAAGCAAAAAGTACTATTTAAGATTGCAGAAAGCTATAGAAATAGCAACAATTTTAAGCAAGCTTTAAAATGGTTTGAAGATGTGTTGAACAGCAAATATCCAGACCCTAAAATTTTATACAGTTATGGGCAATTGCTAAAAAACTTTGAACGCTATGATGAGGCAGGGAAAACTTTTTATGATTATAGTTTTGAAGTACCAGAGGATATTAATGGCAAGATAGCCCAGCAATCATGCGCTATTGCAGCAGAATGGAAAGCCAACCCGTTGAAGTTTAAGATTGAAAATGTAGGCAACTTAAACACTGATCAAAGTGATTATTCGCCCTTTTATTCGAATGGAAAAATAGTTTTTACCTCAACCAGGAAAGAGGCACAGGGAAGTGAAATTTTTGAATGGACTGGACAAAAATATTCCGATTTATTTGAAAGCACCTTTAGTGGAAAAACATACGGTAAACCTGTTGCTCTTAAATCACTCAATACAAATTACAATGAAGGTGTGGCATGGCTAGATAGCACAAGCAGCAGTGTTTATTTTACCCAATGTAATGGTCAGGATGGAAAAGGAATAAACTGCAAAATATATGCAAGCTATTTTCAAAACGGCGCTTGGATCGAACCAAAACCATTGCCATTTAACAGTGATAGTTTTAGTTGCGGGCATCCTGCATTTACTGAGGATGAAAAAAGAATGTATTTTAGTAGTGACATGCCAGGTGGTTTTGGGAAAAAGGACCTTTGGTACATGAACTATGATATGGTGAAGAATTCATGGGGAAGTCCGGTAAATATGGGTGCTGAGGTAAATAGCCATGACGATGAAATGTTTCCTTTTGTGAATTCGAACCAGGAAATTTATTATGCTTCGAAAGGTAAAACTGGCATGGGCGGCTTTGATTTATTTAAAACCAAAGACAGTGCCAGCACCTTTAAAAATGCAGAAAATTTGCGCTATCCCATCAACTCTGGAGGAGATGATTTTAGTATCTCTTTTTTACCAGAAAGCAAGCGCAGAATAAATGGACCTTATGCCTTTTTTACGTCGAACCGTGAAGGAGGAATTGGAGATGATGACATCTATAGTATTGCCATTAAACCATTGGTGGTATTGCTAAAAGGGGTAGTTTTTGAAAGTGAATCTGGCAACCCAATTGCTGGGGCAAATGTAAAGGCAATGAGTGCATTAAACAAGGCATTAGCTGAACCAAAAAGCAATGATAAAGGTTTGTTTACAATAGATTTACCATTGAATGAATTGATTGCCGTAAATGCGAGCAAAGAAAAATACCTAACTGGCGCGAGTATTATAATTGATACCAGAAATATTACCAAAGACACCACCATTGAGGTAAGAATCCCTATGAATTTGGTTCCCGCCGAGGACATTGAAATTACACTACAAGGAATTTATTATGATTTGGATAAATGGGATTTAAGGGCTGAGGCTAAAGTAGTTCTTGATTCACTTTCTGGCATCTTAAAAAACAATCCAACTTTGGTAATAGAGTTGGCTTCGCATACAGATAGTAGAGCTCCGGCCGACTATAATTTAGAGCTATCAAAGAAAAGGGCCCAAAGTTGTGTGAGCTATTTGATACAGAAAGGAATTGCAAAAGACCGCATGCTTGCTGTTGGGTATGGCGAAACAAAATTAGTGAATGATTGCACAGATGATGTGGATTGCACGGAAGAGGAGCACCAACAAAACAGGCGCACCACTGTGAGGGTTATAAAAACCGACTACAAGCTAAAACGGTAAAACCCTGATAAAAACACAAATTGGAATGGGGGTTTGGTTCAAATTTGTTATTTTTGCAATATATATATGAGCTCAGACAAATACATGAAACGTGGCGTTTCTTCTCAGAAGGAAGACGTACACGCAGCCATTAAAAACATAGATAAAGGATTATTTCCCCAAGCATTTTGCAAAATTGTTCCTGATTATTTAGGTGGAGATGAAAATTATTGCAATATAATGCACGCTGATGGTGCAGGAACAAAATCGTCGTTGGCCTATTTGTATTGGAAAGAAACAGGTGATTTAAGTGTTTGGAAAGGCATTGCCCAAGATGCTATAGTAATGAATTTGAACGACCTACTGTGCGCGGGTATTTATGATAATATTACCATCTCATCTACTATTGGTAGAAATAAAAATTTGATACCTGCTGAGGTTATTAAAACAATTATTGATGGTACAGAAGAGTTTATTGAAATGCTTCGTGGTCATGGTATAAATATCTTCTCAACAGGAGGAGAAACTGCAGATGTAGGCGATTTGGTTCGAACCATAATAGTAGATTCAACAGTAACTGCAAGAGCCAAAAAGAACACCATCATTTCCAATCACAATATTAAACCAGGTGATGTGATTGTTGGTTTTGCCTCATACGGACAAGCAACTTATGAAAAGCAATACAATGGTGGCATGGGAAGCAATGGCCTTACCATGGCAAGGCATGATGTATTGAGTAGTTTTTATAAAATATTCAAAGAAAGCTACGACCCATTGGTACCAGATGATTTGGTTTATACAGGCGGTTTAAAACTCACCGATCAATTACCCAATCATCCTTTAAATGTTGGTAAAATGATCCTCTCTCCTACCCGTACTTTTAGTCCAATGATTAAAGCTATTTTGGACGAATATTTTGATAAAATTCATGGCATGGTGCATTGTACTGGAGGAGGTCAAACCAAGATATTGCACTTCATAACAGAACATAAAATTATAAAGGATAATTTATTTGACATACCACCTTTGTTTGAAATGATTCAATCGCAATCGGGCTCGGAGTGGCAGGAGATGTATAAGGTATTTAATATGGGGAACCTACTAGAGTTTTATACCGATGATATCACAGCCTCGCACCTTATTAGCATAGCCAGAATTTATGGGATTGATGCCAAGGTTATTGGTAGGGTTGAGGCGAGTGAGAAGAAAAGTCTTATGATTCAAAGTCTTCAAGGAAATTTTGAATATCAATAATAATATTGTTGTGTGTTTAAATCGTATAAATAAATTAGTCTAAAAAAATGAAAATTCTCGTTACAGGTGGTGCAGGATATATTGGTTCACACACCATAGTTGAATTGATTAAAGCAGGATATAATGTAGTTGCCATTGATAATTTTGACAACTCCTACCCAAGTGTTTTTCAAAGTTTAAAGGAAATTACCGGTAAAGAAATTGACTCTGCAGAGGTAGATATTAGAGATAAATCTGCCTTAAAAACCTTTGTTAAAAATACACCTGGAATAGATGCAGTTATTCATTTTGCCGCAAATAAAGCTGTAGGCGAAAGCGTGGCTTTGCCGCTAAAATATTATGAAAACAATGTGGGTGGAACAGTTAATTTGTTGGAAGCTATGCAAGAAGCAGGCATCAAACAGATTGTATTTTCATCATCTTGTACTGTATATGGAGAGGCCACTCCACCAGTAGATGAGAATGCACCCATACCCGTTGCACAATCTCCTTATGGCAATACCAAACAAATTTGCGAAGAAATATTAATGGATCAATCTAAAGCAACAGATTTAACAGTTGTTGCCTTGCGATACTTTAATCCAGTAGGCGCACATGAGAGCGCATTGATAGGTGAATTACCAATTGGCGTTCCAAATAATTTGGTGCCATTTATTACCCAAACTGCTATTGGCAAACGTGAAATATTAACTGTTTTTGGTGATGATTACCCAACAAAAGATGGAACTTGTATCAGAGATTACATACATGTGGTAGATTTAGCTTTGGCACATGTTGCCGCTATAGATTATTTGGCAAAACAGAAAAACGAAGAGGCCTTTTCTGTTTTTAATTTAGGTACAGGTGAAGGTAACTCTGTTTTGGAAGCGATCCAATCATTTGAGAAAGTAAGTGGGGTAAAATTAAATTATAAAATTGGTCCAAGGCGCAGTGGCGATGTGGTTCAAGTATATGCATCCTGCGAAAAAGCATTAAAAGGCCTAGGATGGAAAACTGAAAGAAACATGGAAGATTGCCTGCGCAGTTCTTGGAAATGGGAACAAGCATTAGCAGCGAAGGAAAGACCATAGTCCATAGACTGTGGTCCATAGTCGATAGTAAAAAGTAATGAAGAAATGTTACCACCGACTAAGGACCAAAGACCAAAACACTAAAGAATAAAATACTATGAATAGGAAAATATTAATCACCGGAGGTGCCGGATTTATTGGATCGCATGTGGTGAGGTTGTTTGTAAACAAATACCCAAACTACCAAATTCACAATTTAGATAAGCTTACTTATGCAGGTAATCTAAAAAACATTACCGATATTGAAAATGCACCCAACTACCACTTTCACCGTGTAGACATTGTGGATGCTGCAGCATTATCAGATTTGTTTACTACCCATCAATTTGATTCGGTTATTCACCTTGCTGCTGAGAGTCATGTTGATAGAAGCATTACCAACCCAATGGAGTTTGTGATGACCAATGTTGTAGGAACGGTAAATTTGTTAAATGCAGCCAAGGAATGTTGGAAGGGCAATATGGAAGGAAAGCGTTTTTACCATGTTTCTACCGACGAAGTTTATGGCAGCTTGCACGATGGTGGCTTCTTTTATGAAGATACCCCTTACGACCCACAATCGCCCTATAGCGCGAGTAAAGCCAGTTCCGATCATTTCGTTAGAGCTTATCACAATACCTATAAAATTCCAGTGGTAATCAGTAACTGTTCTAATAATTATGGTCCGAACCAATTTCCTGAAAAATTAATACCGCTCTTCATTAACAATATCCGCAACAACAAAGCACTTCCCGTATACGGCAGAGGTGAAAATGTGCGCGATTGGTTGTATGTGGTTGACCATGCCCGCGCAATTGATGATGTATTTCATAAAGGTGCAAATGGCGAAACATATAACATTGGCGGTTTCAATGAGTGGACTAACCTAGATTTGATAAAAGTGATTTGCAAGACTGCAGATAGGTTGTTGGGAAGAGCAGAAGGGGAATCTGAAAAACTTATTTCATATGTAACTGATAGAGCAGGTCACGATTTGCGCTATGCGATAGATGCCAATAAAATAATGAATGACCTCGGCTGGGAGCCAAGCTTGCAATTTGAAGAAGGCATTGAAAAAACAATTAATTGGTACTTGGAAAACCAGGAATGGATGGATGAAGTAACTAGTGGAAATTACGCTAAATACTATGATCAAATGTACGTGGGGAGATAGTTAGCATCCAATCAATCGGGAGGTAGTTAGCAAATTGCTAATGGTGTATTTGGGTAATATGTTTGATTTGAAATGAATAGTGATTTTGATTTATTTTATTAAATTGCGAAATGAAAACTTTAACAATCGAATTATTAAATAAAAAAGCTGAAATCCTAATAGAGGGTTTAGTAGCGCTTGATTTAATTAAAATTGTTAAAAAATCAACAAGTATAGACCTTCCAACAAATAACAATAAAAAGCCCTCAGATTTTTTTGGACTATTAACTACAGAGGAAGGATCTCAGATTCTCAATTTTGTAAATGAAAGTAGGAACGAATGGGAAAGAGATATTTAATAGATAGTAATATTGTTATTAAATCCGCTACTGTTAATACATTTGATAACAAATCTATTTTATTTTTAAAGACCATAATAGATGAATCATTTAATATCTCTGTTATTAGTAAAATTGAATTATTAAGTAAAGATGATTTACTACTTTCTTTTATTGAAACTTCAAATGTATTGCCTTTAACAGATGAAATAATTGAAAAAACAATTGAGTTAAGGAGGAAGCATAAAATAAAAATTCCTGATGCAATTATTGCAGCAACGGCTTTGGTTCATAAATTTGATTTAATATCAAACAATGTAAAAGATTTTAGCAACATTAAAGGACTAAACGTAATTGATCCTTAATTAATGAGAAATATCTATATGAAAGGAATAATACTAGCTGGCGGTAGCGGCACAAGGTTGCATCCATTGACCATTGCAGTAAGCAAACAATTAATGCCTGTTTATGATAAGCCAATGATTTATTACCCATTGAGCACTTTGATGCTTGCTGGAATTAGGGAGATTTTAATTATTTCTACACCACATGATTTACCCGGGTTTAAGAAGTTATTAGGTGATGGCTCCCAAATTGGTTGCAGGTTTGAATATGCAGAACAACCTTCGCCAGATGGTTTAGCCCAAGCTTTTGTTATTGGAGCTGATTTTATAGGCAGAGATAAAGTTGCATTGGTATTAGGTGATAATATTTTTTATGCAGCTGGTTTGAGTCAATTATTACAAAGCAATAACAACCCAGAAGGTGGCGTGGTTTTTGCCTACCATGTAAACGACCCTGAAAGATATGGTGTAGTAGCGTTTGATGAATTTATGCGCGCTTTGAGTATTGAAGAAAAACCAGCAGTGCCTAAATCCAACTATGCTGTACCTGGTCTATATTTTTACGACAATAGCGTGGTAGAAATAGCCAAAAATATAAAGCCAAGTGCTCGTGGTGAATACGAGATTACCGATGTAAATAAAGTATATTTAGCAGCAGGAAAACTGAAAGTAGGCGTATTGCAAAGAGGCACTGCTTGGTTAGACACAGGTACATTTGAATCTTTGATGCAAGCCGGCCAATTTGTGCAAGTAATTGAAGAACGCCAAGGATGGAAAATAGGTTGTATTGAAGAGGTGGCATACAGAATGGGCTGGCTTGATAAAGAAGGTGTTGAAAGAGAGGCTCAGAAATATATCAAAAGTGGTTATGGTAAATACTTGATGAATTTGGTGAAGTCTGCTAGCTAGCTGATTAATTCAGAATTCAAAATTAAATAATAATATAAGTAAGAATAAAATTAATAATAGTAAAGATGAACGTACAACATGATGCATTGAAAAAATTTGGCTATCAAATCAATTATGCCATTGAAAATTACAGCAACCACGGTTTGGCAGCAAATCAGTTTTCTAATATTTTAATTGGTGGTTTAGGTGGCAGTGGTATTGGTGGTAGAATTACCAAAACTATTTTTATGAATGAGTTTCCTATACCTGTTGAGGTTGTAGCAGACTATACTATACCTGCTTATGTGAATGAAAAAACATTGGTGATTCTTGGATCATACAGTGGAAACACGGAAGAAACTTTGGCCATGTTTGATGCAGTGAAAGAAAAAGGCAGTCAAATGATTATTTTAACTGGCGGTGGCAAATTAGGTGAATTAGCAAAACAACATAACCTCAAAACTTATTGGGTAGAATTAGGATTTCAACCAAGAATGGCTCTGGGTTTTTCGCTTACTTATTTGGTTCAAATCTTTGGCGAATTAATGGGCAAAGAAGTTAAAGGTGAGTTGCAAGACATTGTAAAATTGTTTGAAGACAATACGCCCTATTATGATGATGGCATGGATGTTTTTGAATCGATTAAAAGTAAGGCTAAATCGAAAATTGTGGTTTTGAGTGATGCACAATTTGAAGCTGTTGCTACAAGGTTTGCTCAACAAGTACAAGAGAATGCAAAGCACGAATGCTTTACCCATGTTGTTCCTGAGCACAACCACAATGTTATAGAGAGTTATTATGGCACATTAGATACTGTTTTCTTCTTTTTGAACTCAAACTCTAATGCAAGAGTTGGATCAAGGTTTGAATTTTTAACTGGATTATTGGAAGTTGAAAATCATAAGATTATTGAAATTGGTGTAGAACAATTTACATTGGCATCGGTTTACCAAACCATTCATAGGTTGGATTGGATTAGCTTATTTATGGCTGATTACAGAAAAGTGGATTCATTGAATGTACCAAATATTACTTCGTTAAAAGAGTTTTTAGAAAACGCATAATTTGAAATTCTTTAACAATTTATTTAACAAAAAAGTCGAAGAAGAAAATTATTCTAAGTCTTTTATTAATCCCATTGAAGTTGAGTTTCACTCTCACCTTATTTTTGGCGTGGATGATGGTTGTGAAACCATAGAACAAAGTATTGAACTCTTGAAAGACTTCGCTAAATTAGGCATGCGCAAGGTTATTACTACGCCGCATGTAATGTCGGATTTCTATAAAAATAGCAAGGAAAATGTATATCCAAAGAGAGATTTAATTAGACAAAGACTAGTTGAGGAGAATATAGATATTCAATTTGATGCGGCAGCTGAATATATGATAGACGATGGTTTTGAGAAAAAAATTGCCGCTGGAGACCTGCTTACTTTTGGACCTGAAGGCAAACATATTTTGATTGAATTACCATTTATGACCGAACCACGCAATTTAAGTACTTGCCTTTTTGAGTTACAAATTGCCGGATATAAACCTGTTTTAGCTCATCCAGAGCGCTATTTATATTATGCCAACGACCATGATAAATACCTAGAATTAAAGGACAGAGGCATTCTTTTTCAATTAAATATGCTATCGGGAATAGGTTACTACTCAAAACCTGTTGCCGATACTGCCCAATATTTGGTTCAAAACAAACTTATTGACTTAGTAGGTTCGGATACGCACCACGTTAGACACATGCTGTTGTTACCAGATGTCATTAACCATAAATTATACAGAAAAGTTTGCGAGGCCGAATTATTAAATAATTATTTATAAATGGCCGATTAACTTTGTAGCATGATTAAGAAAGCATTGCTATTGATTCTCCTAGTTTGGTTCTCGGTTCAAACCGAAACCTTTGCAACTTCATTTAAAGAAACTGAAGCTAAAGGAAATGAAATTATTCAACTCTTTGTAGCCAAAAAGTTTTTTCTTATCGAGGCCAAGGTAAATTCAGTTTATAAAGAAAGTTATTCAAGATTTGTTCTTGAAAAAGACTGGGAAGAACTCATTGGTACATACGGCAAGTATATGAGTGCAAAGCCTGTTCACTATGACGTTTCTCCCTATTATACTTTTATAGCTTTCAAAATCAATTTTGAATACCTACCCTATATTTTCAATGTAAGTTTTAATGAAAAAGGTGAAATTATCTATATATCTTTTATGGCTGCCCATAAAATGTATGTGGCTCCAGATTATTGTGATGTGAGCAAATTTTTGGAAAGAAAAATTACCATTACCAATGGCATTTATGAAATGCCAGGAATTTTAAGTATGCCCAATGATGTGGCAAAAGCACCGTTGGTTATAATTTTAGTAGAGGCCGGACCAACTGATAAGGATGGTGCTTATGAAGAAAATAAGCCTTATAAAGATATTGCTTGGGGCCTTTCTAGTAAAGGCTTTGCAGTGTATAGATACGAAAAAAGAAGCAACAATTTTGGTATATACATGGCCAAGGACAAAGGAGCCTATGAAAAATTTACCCCAAGGGAAGATTTATTGGATGATTTGTATAGAGCAATAGATTCACTTAAAACATTACCTGATATTGACCCAACAAAAATTTATTTATTGGGGCATGGTCAAGGTGGAATGTTAGCACCCTTAGTTGCCAAAGAAAGAGACGATATAGCCGGAATTATTATGATGGGTGCCAATGCAAAAAAAACCCAGGAAATGATGATAGATCAATATGCTTATTTGAGTACAGTTACTCCAAATAAAAAAGCAGAATACGACCAACAAACCATCAATGCAAAACGCAGTTTGGATAAAAAACTCAATCCACTCACCGAGCACAGTAAAATGCCATATGAGGTTCAGGCAACCTATTGGATTTGGCTCAATAATTACAAGCATGTAGAAATTGCCAAAAAGCTAAGCAAACCTATTTTATTATTGCATGGCGATAGAGATTACCAAACCAATATGGAGAATTACGAAATGTGGCAAAAAGCACTTAGTAAAAACAAAAACGCTACCTTAATTCATTACCCAAAATTGAACCACCTGTTCTATTCTGGAGAAGTTCAATCTACTTATAGCGAATATTATTTAAAAAGTAATATCCCTGATTATGTTGTAAACGACATTATCAACTGGCTTTCAACTCATT
Source organism: Bacteroidota bacterium (assembly GCA_947485745.1). Lineage (GTDB taxonomy): Bacteria > Bacteroidota > Bacteroidia > UKL13-3 > UKL13-3 > B1. The sequence goes on along the minus strand of CANKQY010000049.1, from coordinate 9,185 downwards.
AAAAATGCTAGGCTTATAGTAATTTTACCTACATAAATAGCTCGATTATTCTATCTTCGCGCAAAAATCAACGAAGCTATTATGGATGCATTTTCTTATATTTCTAATGCCGATGTGTCGGCCATTGATCAATTACACCAACAATATTTGTTAGATCCAAAATCGGTTGATTTTAGCTGGCAAAAATTCTTTGAAGGATTTGACTTTGGTTACAAGCAACAGTTTAGCAAAAATGGCACAACTGCTATTTCAGAAGATGCTTTAAAAGAAATTAACGTTTTGAACCTAATACAAGGTTATAGAATGCGTGGTCATTTGTTTACCAAAACAAATCCAGTTATAGAAAGAAGAAGGTATGAACCAAGCTTAGATATCAGCAATTTTGGTTTACAGCCTGCCGATTTAGACAAAACTTTCCAAGCTGGAACAGAGCTAGGAATGGGAGCTGCCAAGTTAAAAGACATCATTGCACTGTTGGATCAAACCTACTGCCAAAGCATAGGCGCAGAATTTATGTTTGTGCGTGAGCCACAAAAGTTAGATTGGCTCAAAAAGAAAATGGAAGGTGCTAAAAATACACCCCAATTAAGCTTAGAGGAAAAACGACACATCCTTGCCAAGTTGAACCAAGCCAGTATTTTCGAAAATTTTCTACACACCAAATTTGTTGGTCAGAAACGCTTTAGTTTAGAAGGTTTAGAAACCCTTATTCCTGCATTAGATTTTGTAATTGAATACGGAGCAGACTTAGGTGTAGAGGAGTTTGTATTGGGTATGGCTCACCGAGGCAGGTTAAATGTTTTGGCAAATATTTTGAATAAAACCTACGACGAAATTTTCAAAGAATTTGAAGGAAAATCTGCTGAAGATGATGGCATTTTTGAAGGAGATGTAAAATACCACATGGGCTTTTCGAGTGAAATAAAAACCAGTAACGGTAAAAAAGTAATCTTAAGCTTGAGCCCTAATCCATCGCATTTGGAAACGGTAAATCCCGTGGTTAAAGGCATTACTCGTGCAAAAATGGAACGCAAATACAAGAATGAAATAGACAAAATTGCGCCAATACTCATACATGGTGATGCCTCAGTTGCCGGTCAAGGAATTGTTTATGAAGTGTTGCAAATGGCTGGCTTAGCAGCATATTCAGTTGGTGGATGCATACATATTGTTACCAATAACCAAATTGGCTTTACAACAAATTATACCGATGCAAGAACTTCAACATACTGTACCGATGTGGCCAAAACAACCTTGAGTCCGGTTTTTCATGTAAACGCCGATGATGTGGAAGCGGTTGTTTATACAGTTAAACTGGCAATGGAATACCGCCAGGAGTTTAATAGCGATGTGTTTATTGACTTATTAGGCTATAGAAAATATGGTCACAACGAAGGTGATGAACCTAGGTTTACCCAACCTGTTTTATATAAAGCCATTGCTGCTCATTCAAACCCAAGAGAGCTATATAATAAAAAGTTAATGTCCAGCGGTAGCGTAGAGGCTGAACTTGCCAAAGAAATGGAAAGCAACTTTAGAACGCTATTACAAGAAAAATTAGAGAAATCTAAAGCAGCAAAACCAGCCAAAGTAAAGAATTTTGTAAAAGATATTTGGGATGATTTTAGACCCGCAAAACAAGAAGATTTTGATCAATCTGTTGGCACTGGCGTTGATGGAAAACTATTTACAACCTTAGCAGAATTGCTCACCAATATTCCTGAAGGCTATAAAGCTTTTAGCAAAATTGAGAAGTTAATGAAAGACCGCAAAGCCATGATTACAAATGATAATTATGATTGGGCTATGGGTGAATTAATGGCTTACGCCACGCTGAGCAATGAAGGTCATAATGTGCGCATGACAGGCCAAGATTGCGAACGTGGAACTTTTAGTCACAGGCATGCAATCATTAAACAAGAAGATTCGGATCAATCATATAATACTTTTGATAGCTTAGGAGAACACAAAAAAGGCGAAGTATATATTCACAATTCATTGCTGAGTGAGTATGCTGTTTTAGGATTTGAATATGGCTATAGCATGGTTACACCAAACGACCTAACCATTTGGGAAGCCCAATTTGGCGATTTTGCAAATGGCGCTCAAATTGTTATTGACCAATATATTGCAAGCGCTACTGCCAAATGGAAAACATTTAGCGGCCTTACCTTATTGTTGCCACATGGCTATGAAGGTCAAGGACCAGAGCATTCATCGGCACGTATAGAGCGATTTTTGCAGCTTTGTGCCAATTGGAATATGCAAGTTTGTAACATTACCACACCTGCCAATTATTTCCATGCATTGCGCAGACAATTAAAACGCAAAGATCACAGGTTGCCTTTGGTAGTGATGACTCCAAAGAGTTTATTGCGCCATGCTGCATGTGTAAGTAAGCTAACAGACTTTACAACAGGCGGATTTCAAGAGGTAATAGATGATGTAAATGTGGATGTTAAAAATGTAAAGCGAGTGCTGATGTGTTCTGGTAAAATTTATTACGAATTGCTAGAAAGACAACAGGCTGAAAAGATACAAAACATTGCCATAGTGCGCTTAGAGCAATTGTATCCAATGCCTGCTACTCAGCTTACCGCTTTGTATGAAAAATATAAAAATGCTGAGTTGTGTTGGGTTCAAGAAGAGCCAAAAAACATGGGCGCATGGCTGAACCTATTGCGCTGGGATAGCAACTTAAAGTTAAGAAGAATCAGCAGAGAATCCAGTGCTTCACCAGCAACAGGCTATAGCAAAGTGCATGCGGCAGAGCAAAAAGTTATTATTGATACTGCGTTTACTTTGTAGGTAGAACTACTTACTTATTGATGAGCATTCTAAATTCAATTAAGGTATCTTTATAAATAGGATAAATTCTACCAGTATTTTCTAATGTAACACTATTGAGTGCAGTAAATTTGCTCCCTTTTATAGTTTCAGCATGTGAAAGATTTTTAGGATATAAAAACCATACATTTCTTTATATAATTGAGATAATTAGGTTAAAAATAGCTCAAACGTAAGTAATCGTCGCTGAATTTTTATAAACGCCCACTAAACCCTAAGTTTGTAGCAAACTAAACCATGAAATTATTCAACATATTTGCAGGTATCATGGGCTTTTTCGGCCTTGTATTCCTTATTTCGCGCTTTTTTCCGCACAGTTACAAGATAGAAAAATCTACCACCATCAATTTACCCGTTGAACAAACCTATGCCTACCTAAACGACATGAAATATTGGAATGATTGGAGCCCTTGGAACAAAAGTATAGACAGTACAATGGTTGTTTTTTACTCCCAAATTAAAACAGGAAAAGGCGCTACACAATACTTCAGAGGTAATTTAGTGGGTAATGGTAGGTTTAAAATTACCGAAAGCATCCCCAATGAAAAAATACAATTTCACCTTTCACTCAATGGTGGAGAATTGGCCATTTACCAAACATTTTACCTAAAAAATATTGGCGGTCAAACACAACTCAATTGGGTAGACACTGGCGATGTAGGTAATAATCCCATATACAGGTTTATGCTTCCTAGCAGAATTAGCTCCCAAGAACAGGGCTTTGAGGAAGGCTTGAAGACGATTAAGGAAGCGGCTGTCTCCTACGCTAAAGCTTCGGCGACCGAAGGGAAGAGGTGACGGAAGCGTCATGGTGAGCCTGTCGAATCCAAAATTACAGTTTGCCACTTTTTTTGAGCCAAACAAAGAAGAGAACGATGCTGAGGATAAAAAACATGTAGGCTTTGCCTTTTACAAAGTCTTCTAAAAAGGCAATTAGGAAGCCTATGATTAGAGACGCAATGGCTAAAATAAGCCAATTTCTAAGAATCCATTTATCCATTATTGCTTTAAACTAATAATGCCCGAAATATTTAAAACTTTAAACTTAGTAAATTCTGTATTCGATTCAAATCCAGTACCAATAATGATTCTATCTGGAGAGGTAATGCGAACAAATTTATCGGAGTAAATTCGGTCTGTTTTTTCATCCCAAATAAGTTCCTCTGTTTTAAGTGTATCGCCTTTGTTGTTGATTACACTTACATCTTTTCTTGCAGTAATGGTCCTTTCTCGCTCATTTCTGATGGCATACTTGCTTTTAATATAACTGTTGATTTTGCCATCATTGCTATAAAAATAAGCGGTTATTCCATCTCGCATTTCTGTCTCACTTTTATTCTCAGTGGCATAACGCTCCAAAATAGGCGCAAATAATTTGGCTTTTAAAAAGCCACTATCGGTATAGCTAATACTCACATTTGACCCCACTTCAACAGGCAAATCTCTGGCAAGTGAAACTGCCTTGGCCAAATTTTCTTCCTTGGGACCGCAACCAATGATTAATCCCAAAAAGATGAACATACCTAACAAATACTTAATCATACCTGTAGCGATAAAACCACTTATCAGAAAAGCTCACTCCTAAATAAATCCTAAAATAATTTTCCTGAACCAAGCCATTTTCTATAGTTCCTCTGCGCGCCAATTCAATGCCTAAATTCACCTTCGACCTACTTTTAGCCATTGGCAAACCCAACCCAGCTGTAAAAGCAATAATATCCACACCTGTGCCTCTAACTATTAGATTACTTTTTTCGAACCTACCTCCCATTCTGTACTCAACCCTTGAAAGGTAATTCTTGCTTTTAAAATTTGGAATATAACTCCCTCCAAGGCTAGCACCAAAACTATTGCGCAATGAATCTGCACCACCAAAACTCCTGTAGTTGCTCCATAAAGTACCTTTAAGATCTGCTGCCAAAGTCCACATATCTCTCCTAGAAAAACTAATACCTGTTTTCCAAGACATGGGCGATGTTACCGTTCCATTGACACCCTTTTCTGAAAAAATAGTGTCTTTGATGCCGTTGATACTGCCAATTGGCAATGAGCGCAGGAGATAACTTTGCTCTGCTTTTAAATCTATTTGCGGGGTTACAGTAGCGCCAATTACCCAATCATATTCTTTACGTATATTCCCTTGAGTTATTGAAAAAGTATCGTGTATTTGAAGGCCCGCGTCAAATAACCAACCATGGATATAGTTCGACTTATCTTCATTGATATTGAACATATTGTACTTAGTTGGAATTAATAATTGTGTGGTGTTGGTAATTTCGCCAAAAAGGTAATTTGCATTAAACCCTATACTCACACTTCTGTGCAGGCGCATGCCATAACCCATGTAAAATTTAGAAATACCTCCCCTACCTACAAAACTATTGATGGCATCAATACTAAAAGTATCTTGAGGCAATTTTACTTGTGATTTAATATTATAACCCACCCCAGAAAAAGGAGTTGCACCAAATGAGATTCCAATTCCACGTTTTGGAGAAATGGGTATGCCAAAATTAAAATAAGAAATCCAAGCATTGTCGACTGAAGTATTGGTGCCAGCACCCTGAAAATTAGCAAAACTTAAGGTAGCACCTGCCTCAATATTGGTGGTTAAAATAGATGAATAAGAGGCAGGATTCAGCATATTTACCGAAAATGGATTTCTTATTGCTTGGTTGGTTTGACCCAAAGAATAAGTATTGGCATTCCCTGGATAAATAATATCGCCTGCACCAATAATGGAATAGGGTGATTTGGTAATATTTTGAGCCGATAAAAATGAAGCATTTCCCCAACATCCAATAAAAAAAATTAAAACCAGCCTTAGGGCGTTATTCTGCATTATGAGTCAATATTTTATTTAATCCGTACAACAATAGCTGTTCGTGTGCAAATATGCTTGTTTTTATGCTTTTTGCCAACACTTCTCCATCACCTCCTGTAAGTAACACCTTCAAATCTGGATTATTCTTCTGATAACGTGCAATTAAGTAATCTATTTCACCCACCAAACCAAAATATGCACCAGTTAACAAACAAGTATCAGTAGACCTTCCCAAAAAATCGCTCGGTACATCCCATTCTGGCAAAGGCAATTTACCTGTAAACGCATGCATGGCATTTAAACGCATGCGCAAACCTGGTGTAATATTTCCTCCCAAATACTCTTGTGACGAATTAAGTAGGTCGTAAGTTACACATGTACCTGCATCTATCACCAAACAAGCATTATCAGGAAAAAACTGCATGGCCCCAGCAACCAAAGCTATTCTATCTGCCCCTAAAGTTTCTTTGGTTTGATACAAATTTTTAAAAGGCAATTTCAAATCTTTACCAAGCTCCATCAAAGGAATTCCTAAGCTATTCAAGGAAAAGTTTTCTTTAATTTTTCCGCTTACATCGCTAATCAGTATGCGGGTAATGGTGTATTCATTTATAAGGGCCTTCAGCTTTTCCAAAAATTCGGTTTGAACCAAAACCTCTGAATAAAGCAATTTATTTTGCTCAAAAACCCCAGCCTTTATGCGTGTATTACCTGCATCTATTACCAATGTAACCATACTAATTTGTAGCTAATATTTGAAGGAATTCTATTTCCTTGTGGGCGAAACTCCTAATCTCATCCTCCAATAATAAGTGCAATCTACCTTTTTTATCAATACCCATTATAGTTGCTACCACAAAATTTTCTTGTAATTTAAATTGAGCCTCTTTTCCTTTTCCCAATAAATGCTGGTGGTATAAATCCCATAACTGACTATTTTTTTTACCTTTAAGCAATGAATAGTAATGCGCTATTTTTTCATTTAAACTCAAACGCAATACTTTGGGATCAATCCAAGCACCAGAAAAATAGGTTAAAGAGGCCGCTTTTGGCGTTTCAAATACTTGTTGGTTTAGGTTCAACCCGACCCCAATAACAGAAAACCGAAGGCGATTACCTTGTAACACATTCTCAATCAATATACCAGCTACTTTTTTATCACCCATATAAATATCGTTTGGCCATTTAATGTAGGCAGTAGTTTTAGCAAAATCCTCAGCAATGTCTCTCAATGCCAAACTAATCACAATATTTAGCCAAACTTGCTCATCTGCAAACAAAAAATGGGGCTGCAATAAAACACTCATCAGGAGGTTTTCTGCAGGTTGGCTCTCCCATGAATTATTTTGTTGGCCCCTACCTTTTGTTTGAAAATCGGTATAAACTACTGCACCTTCTGGCAGATTTTCTGCACCGAACATGAGTTTGAGGGCATCATTGGTAGAAGTAGTCTCCTCCAGATACACTGAATATTCGCCAATATTTAAGGGTTGGTGTGCCAATGAAAAATGCTTAGATTTGCTTCAAATTTACTTGTAGAATCTAGATGGCAATAACACCAGCGAAAAAAATCGCAAAAAAGGCAGCAGCTAAGAAAAGCATTGCTCCAAAAAAAACGGCTGCAAAGAAAGCAGTAGCGCCTAAAAAGGCAATTACAAAAAAAATAGCTGAACCTAAAAAAATAGCTGTAAAAAAAGTATCGATTAAAAAACCCGCCGCAAAAAAAACAACTACTTCAAAAGTTGTGGCTTCAAAAGCAGCAATAAAAACACTTGATGCTGGAACCTTGCTCGCACTTACTGTAGCTCAAGGCATGTACGAGAGAAAAGCTGAAAACATCACCATTCTTGATATGCGCAAAATTGCCGCAGCTTCGGCAGATTTTTTTGTAATTAGTCATGCCAACAGCGACAAGCAGGTTGAGGCTATTGCAAAAAGTGTGGAGGAAGAAGTGGATAAACGCATTGGCGAAAACCCCTTACACCGTGAAGGTTTTGAGAACCTTGAATGGATTTTAATTGACTATTTTAATGTAGTTGCGCATATTTTTCAGGAAGAAAAACGTAGATTTTATGGCATAGAACAATTGTGGGGCGATGCCGAAGAAATTGTATTTAAAGGAAAATAATAACACAAAATTATTGAGCATGCTTAGAAAAATTATACTTGGATTTTTTTCAATGGTTTTGGCTTTTAACCTGCAAGCGCAGGAAGATGGAAATAAGAAAGTTGACTTAGGAGAATTCTCTGGAAACTTTCAAACCACCAATCAGTTTTATGTAAAAGATAGCAGTATTGGCGCAACCACTACGCAATACCAAAAGGAAATGTCGTCAACAGATGCTTGGCTATTGCTCAATTACAAAAGAAGTGGGTATACCTTTACGGCTAGGTTTGATATGTTTAATAACTCACCCTTATTAAACCCACAGGAGGCTTATACTAAAAGTGGAATTGGAATTTATAGTATTCGCAAAGACCTCGATAAAATGAGCATCACGGTTGGGTATTTCTATGATCAATTTGCAAGTGGCATGGTGTTTAGGTCGTATGAAGATAGAAATTTAGGTTTAGATTTTGGGATACAAGGTGCCCATATAAAATTTAGGCCTACAGAAAATACCACTATCAAGGCATTTACAGGCCTACAAAAATTTAGGTTCGACTTAAGACCAATGGTTATAAAAGGCATAAACGCAGAGCACCATTTTGATATCAATGACCAATTGAGTTTTGAGCCTGGTGCAAGTTTTGTGAATAGAACCATTGATCAACAAACCATGAATACCATTGCCTCTACCATTAATAATTATGAATTGGCAAATAGGTTTTACCCTAAGTACAATGTATTTGTGTACGGCATTTATAATACCATGCGCTACAAGAACTTTACTTGGTATTTAGAGTTGGATCAAAAAACACCAGAGGCAATTATCAATCCTAATAATGATTTAATGGAGCTGCATGATGGCAGGGCTTACCTTACCTCTTTATCTTACTCTACCAAGGGAATTGGGGTAAATGTGCAATACCGTTATATAGATAAATTCTCTTTGCGTACTTCGCCATTAGAAAATCAAAACTTAGGTATGATAGCTTACCTGCCTTCTATTACAAGGCAGAATGTTTATAGACTTTTAGCTCGTTACAATGCCTTTACGCAAGAGTGGGGCGAAAATGGTTTGCAAACAGAAATAAGCATAAAGCCTAAGGCATTAAAAAAGCATGGCACACAGTTTAATTTCAATTCATCTATTGCCACACCATTAGGCAATTTTAAAGGAAAAACTGTTAGTCCATTAAATTTCGAGGTAGATACCAACCGTTATTTCCGTGAATATTATTTTGAGTTACAACATAAGTTTACCAAGAAGTTTAAAGTTTTAGTTGGCTATCAAATTATCAATTACAACCAAAGATTGTTTGAAGCCAAGCCTTCAGTTCCATATGTGATTGCGAATACCTATTTTGGAGAAGCCACCTACAAATTAACCAATACCAAATCGTTGAGAAT
>CANKQY010000048.1 GCA_947485745.1 Bacteroidota bacterium | reverse complement strand
CCGCCGCCGCTGCTAAATCCACCACCACCAAAGGTACCCATAAATGGAGTTGCTCCATAAAATCTGCCGCCTCTACCTCCGCCGCCCTTGCCAGAAAATACGAGGAAAAGTACAACAACTATGATTATCAGCAGTATTTTTAAAGGTGAAGGCCCTTTGCCTTTTTGGCCTCTTGGATTATCATTGATATACTCACCAGAGGCAGCACGCATGATAATGTTTGTTGCTTCATCTAATCCAAGGAAATATTGTTTCTGCTTAAAATTAGGCGTGATATTTTCCTCAATAATACGTTTCGATAGCGCATCAGTGATGGTAGCCTCCATACCGTAGCCATTTTGAATCCTAGTCTTGCGATCGCCAATAGCAATATAAATAAGCAAACCATTGTTTTTACCTTTGATACCTATTTGCCAATTTTCTGCTAAACGCTGACTGTAGTCAAAATCATCTTCTCCTTCTAAGGAGTTCTCAATAACAATAGTAATTTGAGTAGAGGTGCTATCACTATAGGCCAATAACTTCGATTCAAGCACAGCTTTATCTTGCTCATTGAGCACACCTACAAAATCATTGACCAACCTTGGAGGATTGGGCTTTGCAGGAAAATCTTTTGCAAATGTGGCAAACGATAGGCAAAGTAAAAGGAGTATTCCGGCTATTCTATTCATGGGTGTCTGCTCCAAAAGAAATTTCATTGCTTAATTCGTTTGTATCACTTTCTTGGTATGGAAAAAATATCTTTAGTTTTATGCCAACATGTTCTATGGCAAACGACAGGCCTGTAGCGTAATCACCTTTTGAAAAATAGTCTTTCATGAGGTCCTTTTCTGCCTGCCAAAAATTATCACCAACCTTATCATGTATGCCTGCGTCTCCAATGATGGCCATCTTCCTATCCTTTATTGCTAAGTATATCAATACGCCATTTTTCAATTCAGTTTGATGCATACCCAAATTAAAAAACACTTCTTTGGCACGATCAATAGGATCCATCTTTGTGCTAGGTTCAACATGAACCCTTATCTCACCAGAAGTGGCCAATTCAGCGGCTTGAATAGCTGAAACAACGCGTGCTTCTTCCTCTTTAGAAAAATATTTATTGGCCATAGGTAAAATAAGGAAAGCTGCCAAACGACAGCTTTCCATTTAAAAATTATTTCTCGAAATCTACTTTCGGAGCTTTATCAGCGCCAGCATCTGCTTCAAAGTATCCTTTTTTATCGAACCCAAAAATACCTGCGTACAATACTTGAGGGAACTTACGGATATATGAATTGTAATCCTTTACCACCTCATTGAATCTACCGCGCTCTACCGCAATTCTATTTTCAGTACCCTCTAATTGCGACTGTAACTCTTTAAAGTTTTCGGTGGCTCTTAGTTGAGGATATTGCTCAGAAACTACCATTAAGCGACCCAACGCTTGACTTAACTGCCCTTGTGAAGCTTGAAACTTTGATATTTGTTCAGGAGTTAGTGTGCTTGCGTCCACTTTAATTTGAGTGGCACTTGCTCTAGCATTGATAACATCTGTAAGAGTTTCTTTTTCAAAATTGGCAACTCCTTTAACGGTGCTTACCAAATTAGGAATCAAATCGGAACGGCGTTGGTATACATTTTCAACCTGAGCCCACCCAGAACTTACAGTTTCTTGTTTGTTTACCATGTTGTTGTAACTGCCACAACCGTTAAGTACCAATAATAACAGTAGGCCGCCAATGGCTAAGAGGATGATGATGCTTCTTTTCATTTTACTATATTTTTTAATAGATATTGCAAGGTACAAATTACAAACCAAAGATAAGTGTCACTGACAAAATGTACACAAAAAATCGATAAACGGCAATAATTTGAAGTAGAATTGTCTTTTTAGGTCATAAACCTTAGGTTTGTCAGAAATAAACTAGAAGAATTGCCAACTTATTGGTTCAAATATTATGATTTACAAAGCAGACTGTATACATTTTAAAGGACATATTCCTTGCAAGCCACACAAACAAGATGGTTACCATTGTATAGATTGTGTAGCCTATACACCCGTTTCTAAACGCATATTAATCATAAAACTTGGAGCCATTGGAGATGTTATCAGAACCACGCCATTGGTTGTTAAGTATAAGCAGCTCTATCCAAACTGCAAAATTACTTGGCTTACTTGGACACCAGATATTTTGCCTTCCTCACAAATTGACGAAATATTGAAATGGGATCACAACTCCTTAATGTATGCCCAAAATAGTAGCTGGGATATTGCCATTAATTTGGATAAAGAAAAAGAAGCAGGTGCCTTACTCAGGGTAATTGATGCCAAAGAAAAGTTTGGCTTTGTTTTAAAAGACAATGAAATTCAACCCATCAATTCTCTGGCTGAACACAAATTTTATACTGGCATGTTCGATGATGTGAGTCAGGCCAACACCAAAAGTTACTTACAAGAAATATTTGAAATTTGCGGCCACCAGCATCAAGGTGAGCCCTATTTAATGGATAAACACCAAGACAAAGGTTATACTTGGAATTTGCCAAAAGGCAAGAAAATAATAGGCATGAACACGGGCTGTGGCGGACGATGGACCACTCGCTTGTGGAGCATAGATAAATGGGTTGAATTAGTTGGCATTTTACAAAAACAGCACCCAGATGCTGAGATACTTTTATTAGGTGGAGAAGCTGAGGATGCTAGAAACAAGGAAATCCAAAAACGTTCAGGAGCTTTGTATTTGGGCTATTACAGCCTTTTCGAATTCATCAATTTGGTTGAGCAATGTCATTTAGTAATTACCCAAGTTACCATGGGAATGCACATCACTTTAGCATTAGGCAAAAAAATCATTTTGATGAACAATATTTTCAATCCAAATGAATTTGATTTATTTGGCAAAGGAGAGATTGTGATGCCAGACAAAACTTGCAAGTGCTTTTACCGCGGTAGTTGTTTAGATGGAACTTCATGCATGGAAGATTTGCCTGCAAGGAAGATTGCCGGGGCGGTTGAGAGGCATTTTTAGGGGAATTAGCTGCTGGCTTCTAGCAACTGGCTGTGCGGGTACTCAAAAGAGACGCGATGAATCTCGTTTCCTTTAAGGCAAGGGATTGGAGGCTTTGCCTAACTTTTATCACCAAAATTTATTTTAAAATACAACCGGTGGCTGAGCTTGTCGAAGCCTGCTTCAATGATGATTCTGGTTTTTACTTTTGGGGGGGTTCTAAACACCCGGATGACACTTCGACAAGCTCAGTGACCGCACTTCGACATGCTCAGTGAACTTTTTTTGTGGGAAGCCAACCTTCTATATAATCTGGGCGCTGTGGTTTTTGGTATCTACCTTTTCTATGATGTTTTCGATTTTGCCATTTTCATCAATTACAAAAGTGGTGCGGATGATTCCCATATAGGTTTTGCCATACATGCTTTTTTGACCCCAAGTATCGTATGCCGTTGCAACGGCGTTGTCTTCATCTGCTAAAAGAGAGAAAGGTAGCTCGTATTTGGCAATGAACTTTTGGTGCTTAGCTTGATTATCTGGACTAACACCTAGCACATCAAAACCTTGAGCTAAAAAGGTTTGGTAATTGTCTCTTAAATCGCAGGCTTCTGCGGTACAGCCTGGAGTATCATCTTTGGGATAAAAGTACAAGACCAATTTTTTACCCTTATAATCTGTAAGCGAAACGGTTTTACCATTTTCGTTTTTTGCTTTGAATACTGGAGCTTTATCTCCAACTTTTAGTGTGATAGCCATAATGTTGTTTTATAAATTAAACCAAAATAGTTTGCGAAGGTTTTACTTGAGCAATAAATTAAAATGCTTTTCTTGTTTGTTGCCTTTGGCATCTTCCAAAAGTATCTTTAAATCTGCATAAACAGGTAGGCTGCTATCCATTTGGTTCAAAACGATACTTTGCCTTACCAAAAAATACATTTCATCAAATTTATAGGTAAGTTGTTGGTTTTTGAGATCGTAATCAACCAAGATCCAATTATCGTTTAAGTAGGCTGAGTAAGCAGAAATACCTGTAAAATTGTCTTTGATTTCAAAATCCCAACGAAGTGTATCATATGGGTTATCATCATTTTTATAGCGCATCCATTTAACTGTTGGCGCCACGGTATCAAGCATGATACAATAGTTGCCAAAATTAGCACCCTTGCCCATTACCATACCATTTCCAAAAGAAACACCAGCACTTCTGAACCTATCTGATATACCATTTGAATAAGCCAGGACTAATTTTTTCTCCAAACCTTGTGGTACAAAAGTGGGTTCAATGGCAATATCAAATGCAGCATGAACTGGCACATTAGGATTATGGAAAACATACTCTTTGGAGAATGAATTTTTATCGCCAAAAAGGGTTTCCAATTCATAGAAAACAGTGTCGTAAATTGATTTAGGGTCCATCGTTATGAGCAAGCCATTGGCCTCTACAACTTGCGATTTTCCCGGAATTAGCATTCTCTTTCCCTCAATGCTTTTCTCATAATCAACTCTTGCTTGATCCAATTTATTTTCGCCAATTTTATAACACAGTTTTAAATAGTAAGCATTGCCGTTAAAATCTTTAACCACAAAAACTATATTTCCTGTGTTGTTCTTTTTAAGAGCTAAATTTAATCTTCCTTTGTCTGCATCGGTTTTGTAGGTGCTAAATACGTTGCCATCATCAACAAAACATTTTTGAATCCGCAACCTTTCAATTTTGTAATAAGGAAAATCTATGTGTGCGTTGATGTATTTACTTTCATCAAAAGCAAATTGATTGAGGGTATGTGTAAATTTAGGTTGCTGGTTAAGCAACAAACTTATTTCATAGATTCCTTTTTCATCTTTAGCATTATGAATATAATCGTAAGCCTCTATCCCAAATCCATAAACTTCAGGATCCAGCTCGAGGGTATCTTTATAGAACCAAATAGTGTCTATGAGGGTAAAATTACGTTTGTTTACAGTAAGTTGTTTCTTCAATAATTCACCTTCTGTTACAAATTTATAAACATGAATTTTATTGATGATTGGATCAAGTGTATCATAAGGAATGAGTCCAAACAAGGCTGGATTCATGATTTTTTCGGTTTTTGTATCCCTAATTTCATAATGCAAATGTGGACCAGTACTTCCTCCACTATTGCCACTCCAGCCGATGGTATCTCCTTTTTTTACCTTTAAAAAAGGCTTCATGAAAATTTTATCAAACTCAAAAGTTTTGTTAATGTATTGATACCTATGAATCCACTCGGCTATAGCGCCATTGTATTGTTGTAAGTGACCGTAAACTGTAGAATAGCCATTTGGATGCTCAATATACAAAGCCTTTCCGTAACCACTTTTTTGAATCTTAATTCTAGAAACATACCCATCGGCAGCGGCGTAAACAGGTAAACCTTCTTTGCCATTGGTACGCAAATCTATGCCACTATGAAAATGATTATCTCGCAAGCCACCGAAAGGCGAAACTAAGTTGGGCAAAGAATCTAAGGGATACCTAAAATAATCTTGCGGATATTTTTGAGCAAAAAGTAAGCTTGTGTAACATACAAAAGCATATAAAAACAAAGCCTTCTTCAAGAAACCTAAACCATATGTTTTTGCTTTTCCCAAAGATTATTTTACCTCAAAATTAAGCATCGATTTATCTTCTATGAATCCTTCCAATTTATCGCCTATGACTACTGGACCGACACCTGCAGGCGTTCCTGTATAAATTAAATCACCCACTTTTAAAGTAAAGTATTGCGAAATGAAGCTAATGATTTTATCGAATGAGAATATCATATCCTTGGTATTTCCTTTTTGAACCCAAGCACCATTTTTCTTTAAGCCAAAATTGATGTTACTTAAATCAATATCAGCAATAGACATAAATTCGCCAATAGGTGCAGAGCCATCAAACCCTTTGGCCAGTTCCCAAGGAAGGCCTTTTGTTTTTAGTTGTGCTTGCAAATCGCGGGCTGTAAAATCTACTCCTATACCTACTTCCGAAAAATAGTTACGGGCAAATTTCTCTTGAATGTTCTTTCCAACTTTATTGATGCGGATTACCAATTCAATCTCATGGTGCACATCGTTGCTGAAACTTGGCAAATAAAAATCTTCGCCATTTTTAAGTAAGGCAGTATCAGGTTTGGAGAATACCACAGGGTTTTCAGGCACAGCATTACCAAGCTCCTTCGCATGTTCACTATAGTTTCTTCCTATACAAAATATCTTCATACCTTATTTCTTTAATTCTGCATTTACAAATTCCATGAGGCTTTTGATATAGGCTTCAGAGAAATCAAATTTAATGCCAGCGGTTTCATATATTTCTCCAATGGTCTTGGTATAACCAAGGCTCAAGGCTTTTTTATATGCCTCAACTGCGGCAGGTTTATTGTTTAAATAATTTCTCCAAACAGATAAGGCACCTAATTGAGCCATGCCATATTCAATATAGTAAAAAGGCACTTCATACAAATGCAATTGCTTTTGCCAGGTATAGGCTTGGTATTGTTCTAAGCCTTCCCAATTAACCATGCCAGTGCCAAACTCCTTGCTCAATTGCACCCAATAAGCTTTGCGCTCCTCTCGGGTATGTTTTGGGTTTGAGTAGATCCAATGTTGAAACTTATCTATCGTAGCAATCCAAGGAAGGATTTTAATGATACCTTCTAAATGCTCTTCTTTGGCTCTACTAAAATCTTCTTTGTTTGGGTAAAACTCATCCTGACCTTCATAGCTAATTAACTCCATACTCATGCTGGCTAATTCTGCTACCTCGCTTGGGCAATTTTTGAAGGCCGACAATTCCAAATCCTTGCTTAGGAATGAATGCACTGCATGTCCGCCCTCATGAAGCATTGTCTCAACATCACGGGTGCTACTTGCAGCATTCATGAATATAAAAGGCACACTGGTTTCGGCCATTGGATAATTATACCCACCAGGTGATTTACCTTTGCGGCTCTCCAAATCAAGCCTGTTCATGTCGTCCATGGTTTTGATGCAATAAGCAAAATAATCATCAACTTTGGCAAAGCATTTGATGGTTTTTTCCAATAAATCAGCACCACTGGTAAAAGGCTCTAATGCAGGTTTATTGTCAACATCCACCTCCATATCCCAAGGACGTAACTCATAGCCTAAACTAGCCTTACGCTTTTCGTTGATGGCTTTTACCAATGGCAAAACTTGCAATTGAATAGCCTCATGGAAATTATAACAATCTTGTGGGGTATAATCAAAACGGCCCATGGCGGCAAACATGTAATCTCTAAAATTATCAAAACCAGCATTTATTGCAACCTGATGCCGTAAAGAAATAAGTTCATCAAACAATGCATCCAATTCTTCTGTATGTGCAGCGCGCTTTTCATTGATTTTTCTAAAAGCTTCCTCACGCAAATTCCTATCTGGATTTTTAAGGTAATTTGAAGCTTGCTGTAAGGTTAATTCTTTACCTTCCATTTCCACGCTCATGCCACCTAATATGGTTCCGTACTTTTGAGATTCGGCAGCAATTTTTGCCATCAATGGCACATTCTCTTCTCTATAAATTTCTATTTCCTTTTTTAAACCACGTAAGTAAATAAAATATTTTTCCTGATCCAATTCGCCAAGAAAAGGGCAAGCAATTAACTTTTTATTTAAGGCATCAGATATGGGCGAAATCTTAGGTTCAATTTCACTTACAAAAAATAAATAAGCTTCTTCTAAGGCTTTATTATTGGTATCGCAAGTCATGCGCACATAGCGCCATGCTATATCTTCGCTTACAAAAGCTTCTAATTCACTGCGATGTTTTAACCATGTTTCTAACTCGGCTTTTGAATTTATCTCACGAGTAAGTAATTGGTTAAAATAAGGTTCAATTACCTCCCAAGAAGTAATCTTTAATTTATCTGCTAAAAATTTGTGATGAATGATGGTAAGCATAATTTTGTCGTTAGTCTTTGGTGGTTGGTCTTTGGTCGTTAGTTGTTGGTCTTTAGTAAAAAATCTAATATTTTAGTTCATAGGATAAAGTTAGCTATTTTTCTATTTGCTAGCGATAAGTTCCATCAACTATGGTCCATGGACTATTAACTTCCTTCAAATTAATTATAAGTTTTGATAAATTCATAGAACAAATCGCAGTTTGCGCTCAATTGTTCATAATAATCTGTGGCATTGGTGTTTCTTCTAATCACAGCCCTATTTTTTTCTAGTTGTGTAGTATTTGTTTCAAAAGCTGTATTCAAAATATAGATTGTAGCACCTAGCAGTTTAGGATCATTACTAGTCTGCAAAATTAACTTATAATAATATTTGGCCCTTGCCCCAGAGTAATAGGTTGGATCTACATCTTTGTGCTCTTGCTCTGGTTCCCACCCACCTTGAAAATTCTTTTGCATGATCCAATATTTCCCAGAATAACTCATGCTATAATAGGCATTAGCAATTTTCAATAACAATTGAGCCTTTTCTTCTCCTGTGCTTTTTGATGCCTTTAATTTTAAATCAATCAATTCTTTTAAAAATGTTTTTTTGTTGTAGGAAACATTTCTAAAATTCATTGGATCATGGCCATTCCATGGGTTCAAACAAAAAGGGTCATCACGCTTAAACATTGAATTTACATCATTGCTCCAATAGGCGGTATCAATCAACTTCACCGTTTCATAAGCCAAAAGTAATTTATCTTGCTGAACCAATTTCATGCTTTTTATATCTAATAATTTATTTTGATCCCAATTAGAAAAATTATCCTCGTATCCATAATCATAAGTATATGAGTAATTCTTGCTACGCAAAAAAACTTCTAAAGCATTGGGGTTTGGTTTGTTTAAAATAGCGAGTTGTTCATCAATTTGATCTGGGGTAGCATAGGTGTAAATTTGGGTATACACATTTGCAATTCCTAGTAAAGGATGGTAAGCATAAGGCTGAGCCGATTTGCCATACAACATCAATCCTTTCGCAGGTTCTCCCCTACCTCTAAACTCTTTGGCAGCAAAATTGATTAATTGCATTTGCAAGGTTTTATATTGTGGATTTTCTGCCGAATTTTTATAAAGTAATACCAAACAATCGGCCAATTTATCCTCTATCAGAGGTGTAATTTTATCTGTTTGCGAAAGACTTAACATCAATTTATTTATCAATAATTGAGTTTGTCCAACGGCATTCAATTGATTAAATGCTACCTTACTGTAATATTCATTTGCTTTGGAAATATCCTTACTAATAAAAGCAATATATCCAGCACATAAATTATAAAAAGCAGATTTAGGAATACTGCCATTTTGCAAACCTTGTTCTAAAGTTGTTAATATAGCATTAGCATATTGAAGATCCTTTTGTTTTTGAGAAAAAATGGCTTGATTACTCATTTCATCATAGGTAAAAAAACTTTCATTTTTGGTTGAACCAACAGTATAATCTCCACCTAAAATCCAATCCTCTAATTTATTTATTTCTCGAACCCAAAGAAATGGTAGGAATTTATTTGTTGGATCAAGTGCAATGATAGTTTTAATGGATTCTAGTTGTTCCATTGGTTTTTGGAGGCTATGCATCACATGAAGCATTGCCTTATCATGGTTATTATCTACTAGTTTAAGGCTTGGTTCAAACAATGCATCTTGGAATAATTCTTCACACCTGTAACGCTTATCGGGACAAATTTCAAAGATTTTTGTTAGGCCAATATTGCGTTCTAAACTATCTCTAAACAATACTTCATACATATAGGCATTGTTTCTAAGCCAACTATTAATGGGCATCTTATTTAGGTATTTAAAATAATATTCTCTTAGTGAAGCAGAATCGTAATTATAAAAA
Source organism: Bacteroidota bacterium (assembly GCA_947485745.1). GTDB lineage: Bacteria > Bacteroidota > Bacteroidia > UKL13-3 > UKL13-3 > B1. The sequence goes on along the minus strand of CANKQY010000048.1, from coordinate 9,933 downwards.
GAGGTACGCACAATTTGAAATGCATAACGTTCTTTTAAAAAAAGATCTGTGCAATTTTTTAGCAGTAATTTTCCCTTTTCTATTGTTTCAAGACCGTAAATAGGATCAGGTTGAATATTTACATCGTAATAATAATAATTTGTTTTGCCGGGATTCATTTTTCCTGGAGCAATAATTTCTGGGCAATCGTAACAAAACCATGATTCGTGTTGATTGCTCTGGTATTCCGATTTTTTAGCATAATCCAAATAGCTTAATACCTGTTGGTTTTTGGCTGCAAATTGTAGGAAAGAGTTTTGTTCAATTAAGCCCTCTTTAATTTTAAAATATTCAATAGGTTCGGTATGGTATAAAATAGTTTCTATATCGGATGGATTTACCTTAGCGCTTGGATCAACCTCTAAGCAGTATGCTTGCCATAATTTTATATTATCAGCATACTCACCTAAAAACTCATCAGATTGTTCTATTTCAAAACCATAGTTATTACTTGTATTAAATCCCTTATGACTATAATCTAGGCTATAAAACAAAGGTTGAAGACCAGGTTCATGTGAATTATTTGGGTCAAAAGTCCAGAAGCGGTATTCTTCTCTTGACAAGTAAAACCCACAACTATTGGTTGATTTGGGTGGCCAAATTACAAAGAGTAAATTAATGAAAAGGAGCGTAAGCAGCTTCAATTTTTTCATAAGCAATTTTTTCTAAATCGTTGGGATCTAAATCAAAAAGTGCAATAGTGGTCTGGGGCGTAAATGGTAGGCGACTAATAAGCAAAGAAGCTTCAATGAGTTCCTTTTCACCACAAGATTCTACTTTAAGAATATCACCAGCTTTTAATGAATAGGGATCATATCCTCTATTTGGTTTTACCACTAAAAAGAGGTTAGGTTCAAGCCGTTTTAATAGCGTAGAATCAATTTGACCAGCATAAATATTTGTATTAATTTCAGGTATTATATTATTGGTAAATACTCTTAAAAATTGGTGATTTCTGTATACTAATGTCCAACTAAAAACTGGCAAAGCATAATCCATAGGTAGTGGATAATTTTTTTTACGTAAATATTTGGCCGCTTCATTCACATTAAATATACTATTTGCCTGTTTATAATTTCGAGCATTGTCAATATTGTAAACCATGAGCATTACTCTGTTAACGGGTGGTATACCAAGTTCATTTCTGTATTTATATGGATATAATCTAAGTGTGACGGAGTATTGATATTGCGGAGCCCATTTCTTCATGCAAAGTAGTAATTTAAAATAGGTATCTCGTGTACTTTTAGTCCAATCGCAATCAATTTGAATTTCTTTAACAGGCCTGTGTATATGGGTTTCTAGTCGGAGGGCATTACTGATAAAGTTCTTTGCATAGTAATCCATGTTGGCACTATCAAGGTGCAATAATACTTGATTGGTAATGTATATTACGGGAATATAAAAGGTGCTGTCTACAAACTCTCCGGGGTAATATTCAATCCGCGTTTTACTGGCAGGAAAAATTCCAGCACCATCACTGTAATCAACATCTAATAATTTAACATACATTTTTTTGATTTCATGTTTTTGTATGAAATCATTTTCTCTATCATTTCCGTATGTATTTTTTTCAAAACTGGTTTTCCAGTAATATATTGCCCTTGTAGCAGAAGTTCTTTTTAAGGTACCCATTTGCCATAAGGCAAAGAGTAATAATAGGAAGGAAAGTGAAGCTACTATTTTTTGGATGTTAGGGTTCATAATTGACCACACTAAATTAATAAAGTCTGGTCAAATTCTAGAAAAAAAAAGCAACAATTTTTTTGCCACCAAGGAGCAAAGGCACTGAGTAATTTCTTTACAAAACAAAAAAAGCAACAATTTAAATCAATAAATTGTTGCTTTTTTTGCTGTTTTATATTAAAAACTTATATCTTTTGTTCCTTGACAACTCCGCTAAAAGTTCCGGCGCCTGGAAGTTGGCATTTAATTATACCGTTTTGGATCTGTAAGTTGTTTTTGAACCGCCAGCACCTTTTGAGTTAGCTTTTGGCGCAGCGCTTTTTGGAACTGCGGTTTTGGGTGTTACTGCTTTTTTGACTGCTACTTTTTTAGGTTTAGCATCTTCAGTGCTTGCATCATTTGTAGCATCCGAATTAGCTTCAGCTGAAGATTCGGCAACCTCATCAGACTCCGCTAATTTAGCAAAATCCAATGTATCTTTCAAAATATGGAACCAAGTCATCAATTTCTTGATATCATTATCATAAACGCGCTCGCTATCTAAATTGATGGTTTCAACCAAAAATTTACGAATGCTTTTCAAATCATCTTTTGCAGTAGGTACGTTTTCACTTTCTTTCAACTTAATGAGTACCTTATTTAACCTAAGATCTTCTTCAAGTGTATAAATAGAGATATCATCTAAAACAGAAACTTTATCTTGAAAACTTGTAGCAAATCTTCTTCCAGTTCCTATCGTTTCAACTATTAAACCATTTTTACTCCTACCAACAATTTTATGTAAACCACTTTGGCCAGCTATTGCTACAATGTCTTTTAATTCCATTCTGAATAATATTTAGATTGGCAAAGGTAATAAAAAATAATTTTTGAGCAGCTATTATTCTTGTTTTGCTAGTTATCAGTTAGTTTAAATAAAATAAGTTCAAAATAATTGATGACAAGTAACCCATTTGGTTCCCGACTATTCTGTTTAAAAAAACGGGGCAAAGCTTCTTTTTATGCAGTAAAACCCTATTTTTGCCTCTTAATCATTTCTTGTCATTCATGGAAAACATTGAGAAATACATCCCTTTAAATAAAATTCGAATTGTTACTGCAGCAGCCCTTTTTGATGGACATGATGCCGCCATAAATATCATGCGCAGAATAATTCAAGCAAGTGGTGCAGAAGTTATTCATCTTGGTCATGATAGAAGTGCCGAGGAGGTGGTTGATACAGCCATACAAGAGGATGCCAATGCCATTGCCATGACAAGCTACCAGGGTGGGCATGTAGAGTATTTTAAATACATGCACGATTTATTGGCTCAAAAAGGATGTGGCCATATTAAAATATTTGGCGGAGGAGGCGGTACTATTTTACCTGAGGAAATAAAGGAATTACAAGACTATGGTATAACACGCATATACCACCCTGATGATGGCAGGGCAATGGGTTTGCAAGGAATGATTAACGACATGTTGCAAAAATGCGATTATGCCACAGGTACCAATTTGAATGGAGAAGTTGGGCATTTAGCCGAAAAAGATTTTAAATCTATTGCAAAATTAATTTCTGCAGCTGAAAATTTTCCAGATGAATTTCATAAGGTTCAAAAGCAAGCAGCTTGGAAACCACAGAACACACCAGTACTTGGAATAACTGGAACGGGAGGTTCTGGAAAATCATCATTAGTAGATGAGCTGGTGAGGCGTTTTTTATTGGATTTCCCGCTAAAAACCATTGCCATTATTTCGGTTGATCCAAGTAAAAGGAAAACTGGTGGCGCTTTATTGGGCGATAGGATCAGGATGAATTCTATAAAAAACCCAAGGGTTTACATGCGTTCATTGGCTACTCGTCAGAGCAATTTGGCCTTATCTAAATATGTAAAAGAAGCTGTAGATATTGTTAAAACCGCCAATTTCGACTTAATCATTTTAGAAACATCTGGCATTGGACAAAGCGATACTGAAATCATAGAACATAGCAGTACCTCTTTGTATGTGATGACTCCAGAATATGGCGCTGCAACGCAATTAGAAAAAATTGATATGCTTGATTTTGCAGATATCATTGCCATCAATAAATTTGACAAAAAAGGGTCGTTAGATGCCTTGCGTGACGTAAAAAAGCAATACCAACGCAACCATGTTTTATTTGATAAAAATCCAGACGACATGCCAGTTTATGGTACAATTGCATCGCAGTTCAATGATCCTGGCATGAACAGGTTGTATAAGGCGGTAATTGGCAAAATAGTAGAAAAAACGGGGGCTGATTTGGCTTCAAATTTCCATATCAGTGAAGAGATGAGTGAGAAGATTTACATTATTCCGCCAGCCCGTATAAGGTACCTTTCCGAAATTTCTGAAAACAACCGCAATTACGATAAATGGGTTGCCAAGCAAGGAGAAATTGCAGATAAACTTTTTGGCTTAAATGCTGCCATGAATATCATGCGCAGTTCATCTTATGACGACAAAGAAAGGTTAATGGAAACCCTCGGAGAAACTTATCTTCAAATAGAATTAGATTTAGATCCAAGAAACAAAATACTTTTAGAAACATGGGAAAGCAAAATAAACATGTACCGCAATGAGTATTATATTTTTAAGGTAAGAGACAAAGAAATAAAAATAAAAACCCATTCCGAATCTCTTTCTCACACTCAAATTCCCAAGGTTGCAGTACCTAAGTTTAAAGGTTGGGGCGATATTTTGAGATGGGCATTGAAAGAGAATTTCCCAGGTGAATTTCCATTTACTGCGGGCATTTATCCTTTTAAGCGTGAAGGCGAAGATCCCACCAGGATGTTTGCCGGTGAAGGCGGACCAGAAAGAACCAACAAACGTTTTCATTATGTGAGTTTGGGCATGCCGGCGGCAAGATTAAGTACCGCTTTTGATTCAGTTACCTTGTATGGCAACGACCCAGAACATCGTCCGGATATCTATGGTAAAATAGGTAATTCAGGGGTAAGTGTTTGGAGTTTAGATGCAGCCAAAAAATTATATTCGGGTTTCAATCTGGCTGACCCAAAAACGTCTGTATCCATGACTATTAATGGTCCGGCCGCAATCATTTGTGCCTTTTTTATGAATGCTGCCATCGACCAACAATGTGAGTTATACATAAAAAAGAATGGACTTGAGGCAGAAATTAATGCAAAAATAGAAGCCTACTTCAAGGATAAAGGTACAGCTAGACCAAAGTACAATGAAGACATGCCTGAAGGCAATGATGGCTTGGGACTGATGCTTCTGGGAATTACCGGCGACAAGGTGTTACCTGCAGAGGTATATGCAAAAATTAAGGCCGATACTTTAAAGCAAGTAAGGGGAACGGTTCAAGCCGATATTTTAAAAGAAGATCAGGCACAAAATACTTGCATATTCTCTACAGAATTTAGCTTGAGAGTAATGGGTGATGTGCAGCAATATTTTATCAATGAAGGTATCAGAAACTTTTATTCTGTTTCAATCAGTGGCTACCATATTGCGGAAGCCGGGGCAAATCCTATAACCCAATTGGCGCTTACTTTATCCAATGGATTTACCTTTGTTGAGTATTACCTCAGCAGAGGGATGGACATCAATGATTTTGCACCTAATTTATCTTTCTTTTTCTCTAATGGAATAGATCCAGAATATTCTGTTATAGGCAGAGTATCAAGAAGAATTTGGTCGAAAGCCATGAAGATAAAGTATGGTGGCAATGAAAGAAGTCAGATGTTGAAATACCATATTCAAACTAGTGGCAGGAGTTTGCACGCACAGGAAATTGATTTCAATGATATTAGAACAACACTTCAGGCGTTGTATGCCATTTATGATAATTGTAACTCATTGCATACAAATGCTTATGATGAAGCCATTACCACTCCAACAGAAGAATCTGTTAGAAGGGCAATGGCAATTCAGCTAATTATTAATAGAGAATTGGGATTAGCCAAAAATGAAAATCCTTTACAAGGCTCTTTTATCATTGAAGAATTAACAGATTTAGTAGAAGAAGCAGTATTAAGTGAATTTGATAAAATCAGTGAAAGAGGTGGTGTTTTAGGAGCCATGGAAACCATGTATCAACGAACCAAAATACAAGAAGAGAGTTTGTATTACGAAACATTGAAACACACAGGTGAATTTCCAATTATTGGCGTGAATACTTTTTTATCTAGCACAGGCTCACCAACTGTATTACCTAAGGAGGTAATAAGATCAACCACTGAAGAAAAAGAGTACCAAATAAAAATGCTGAATGAACTCAAGCATATTAACCAAGGTAAAGGGGAAGAAATGTTGAAACGACTGCAAGTAGTTGCCATACATAACCAAAACATCTTTGAAGAGTTAATGGAAACGGTTAAATATTGTTCATTGGGTCAAATTACCAACGCATTATTTGAAGTTGGTGGGCAGTATAGAAGAAACATGTAATTGATAAAAAACAAAAGTGCTAAACTAATTGGCACTTTTGTTTCAATTATTGAAGCATGCAAAGGTGGTTTGGTGATACTGCCACCCTTATAAAAATATCCTATTTATTTTTGAACCAAATTGAAATAGTAAGGGGCTTTCTTCGAGGTTCTTTCTTCTTTAAATCTTACCGTGTGAAACTATCAACTACTTCCTTTATTGGCACAATTACGCATAAGATTATGGTGTTCGGCAAAAGCCAGCTCAATGCTTAACGGTTGGCAGCTACAAGGAGTTGGCGCCTTTCACCACAAATGTAGTTGCGGAGGACTAAGTTTTCAATAACCACAATTGTGACTGCGTTGCACATAACCGCCAATTTATTATAGGTGCTGTTAGCGGTAGTATGTTTTGGTTTTTCAATCATTATTAAGGTTCCTTTTTATATATTCACCTTTTGTTGCAGAATACCAAATTTCACGTCCATGGGATTCGTTTTTATAGTTTAATCCTGTCAGGTAACTAATGTTTGTCCACTCACTGTTTATATTATCTCTTTCCATTCTATTAATTACTATACAGTTCTCAGCAATTCTAATGGATTGAACAATTAATTCCCAACCTTCATAATCAACAAAATATCTAAATTCAGTTTCGTTTCCATAGTAAGTTGTTCTCAATGTTGAATCGGATTTAATAGAACCTTGAATTTTTAAAATTGAGTATTCCAGGTCATTCTCAGTTATAGAAATATCAACTCTTTTAATGTAATCGATGGTGTCGCCAAATTGTTCAATGCTGTCATTTTCATAATTTTCTCCTTCGACTATTGGGTCAAAATATTGTTCTGGAGTTAATTCGAATTTTTTTGTTAATTCGCTATCCTTGAATTTATATGTAATTTCTATTTTCATATTACCGCTAACGTTTTGCGTGTAGGCGATGTTGCCTTGTGTTGCGCCTGCGGCAAGGCAATATTGCTTACACGCTGTTAGCAGTAGTTTGTAGATTTATTTGGTATTGTATTCTTTTCGTTTTTATAATTTTATTTAGTTCCTCTAAAGTTATTAAAACATATTTTTGAGTGTCAACATGTAATGAAACAAAACAGAATTCATAATTCTTGCCTAATTGTCTGGCTAATTCAAATTCACTTTCGGTTGCTCCAAAGAAAAAACCAAATGGTAAGTTAACGAGCTTCTTTTTAGTGGTCTTCAATTCTATTAGTATTATATCTTCAGTTCGATTTAACTCAATTATACGCTCTAAACTTGTATGACCCGGGATTCTTATCAGATCGAATGCTCGAGCATATTTTTTATCTATGCCCATTATCTTCATTATTAGCTTTCGGCTATCCTTATCTGGATTTAAAAAATTCAAATCGGAATCCATTAGAAATGCCAATGCTTCCTTTTCAGACTTATTGTTATCTAGTGTTATTGTATATGAATGTTTGCTTGCCATATATTATAGAAAATTACTGCTAACGTTTTTCGGCTTGGCGATGTGGCGGAATTTTAGCACTAAAGTTAATAAAAATTCCTAATGTTCGGCAAAGCACTATCGCTGATAAAAATTCCGTCAGCCGCCATATTGCCAAACCGATGTTAGCAGTAGTTTTATTCTTCCTTAAACTCTTTTAATACTGGCAAGGCTTGATTATTAAAATCAAACAATGCTTGATTTTCCCAAGTTGATCCATTTATTGATTGGCTGCCGTTCCAAGCAATTAATTCTCCTCCCCAATAGCAAAAACCAATTCCGTTAGGTACTTCTTTGGCAACCTTTTTAATTTGCTTAATAAAATTTCTTTGACCTTCGGGAGTTGCCGGAAATTTAGGCAAAATCAACTGGTCGCTTTGTCCCACAATATTATTTGTCCAATCATTCCAACCTAATGTAAATGGATAAGCTGTTTCAGCTATTATGATTTCTTTTTGGAACGTAATGCTCAATTGTTGCATTTTTGATTTAAGATCAATTAATGACTTGCCATGCCAAATGGGATAGTAGGATAAGCCAATAATGTCATAATCAATAGTTTTTATTTTATTAAAGAACCAATCCGAATTTTGTAAACCAGCAAAGTGTAAAATAATTTTACAATCAGTTAAATTTTGTCTAACAGCTAAAACTCCTGTTTTAATTAAATCAATGAAATTCTGATAATTGGTGTTAATATTACCGTAAGGATGGAGAAATCCAGAGTTTATCTCATTGCCTATTTGTATATAATCGGGTTTTATTTGCGTTACTACGTTTTTTGTATAATTATATACACTGTCCTTAAGGGTTGAAAAATTAAGCCCTTGCCATATATCAGGTATTTGTTGATTTGCTGGATCAGCCCAAGTATCAGAATAATGAACTGTTAACCAAATTTTAAAACCTTTATCTTTTAATGATTGAGTAAATTCTTCTACCTCATTAAAACCTGAATGTACACTGCTTGGGTTCACCCATAGTTTCAATCTAATAGTATTTATTCCATTTTCTTTAAGAATTAAAAAAAAGTCTTTTCTATCTTGTTCTAAATCGTAAAAAGTTGGATTTGATAATGATATCTCTGGATAACTTGAAATATCAACAGCAGAAACAAAAAATTCGTTTCCATTCGTTGAACTTGTTACAATTTCTTCTTTCTTGCAGGATATAAAGAAGAAGAATATTATTATGGTTTGAATTGTTTTTTTCATTTTACAAATTACTGCTAACGTTTTGGCGCCTTGCGACGTTGCCGCTTGCGAAGGCTAATTTTTCAACTAAGATAAAACAATCTACGAAAAACAAAACACGCAATCACCAAAATTTCGGCAATGACGCAAGGCGCCTGTTAGCGGTTCGGGCTTCTTTTTGTCTATGGGTATTCAAAACCAAATTCAATGTTTTCAAGTTTGTTGTTTCTCAGTTTATAAGTCGCATAATAGATTGGCATATTGTTGCTCTTTAATAATTTTGTCTTGCTGTCCTTAGGTAGCTCAAGTCGATAGTGAAGTGAGATGCCGTTTTCTGTGCTGTCTTTAACTACATAACAAGTTCCAAGTTTTTCAATTATTTCACTTTTTCTTATTCCAAGTTTAATTCCTTTTTCGGTCTCAAATTCTGTGGAATTTAGTTGTCGGAAGTTCTGTTTAGAGTTGTCCGAGTATGCAATACTGAAAACACTTACTTGACTATAATAGTCTCCTGGGTGCACAGTTAGTCCAAGTTTTTGTTTTTTGTCGCTCGAATAGAAAATGTAAGTTGAGTCACCTTGCAATTTTGTTTGTTTACCTATAACGTTTACGGTGCTTTCTGCATTTCTAATTTTAATTCCAATAACTGATGAGTCAGGGTCGGAGAAAACACATGGTGTCTGACTTAATTCAATCTGTTCTTCGTACTCCTCTTTTAATGCATTTTCAGTTTCTGGAACTAATTCCATTCTGTCATTCTTGTCAATTTTTTTGTTCTCAGAATTATTGCAGTTCGTCAAGAGTGAAAGTATCAATATTGCTAAAATTATTCTTTTCATTTTTCTGCTTTTCATGTCGCTATAGCCTGACCGCTAACGGTTGGCAGCTACAAGGAGTTGGCGCCTTTCACCACGAATATAGTTGCGAAGAACCAAATTTCCATTAACCACAAATGTTTCTACGTAACACTTAGCCGCCAATTTCTTGTAGGTGCTGTTAGGCGTAGTTATTCTGTCCGCCATAGTTTGTAAGTTAATTCTCCGTAGTCAACCACCCCGCACATATTATTGGTGCTGTCATAATCAGTACAGGTTATTTTATAAATGGATAAAGTGTCCTTATTGAATTT